>JAPPKR010000002.1 GCA_028819835.1 bacterium
GCAGAGATTGGTGTAGTTGATGTTCCGATTGACGACATAGGTGACCAGGTCTCCCGCCGTCCGGCGACGGAGTTGGTCGGCGGTCCACGCCACCGCCTCCACCTGATCCCCTCTTGCCCCGAACAAGGCCTCCGTCTCGGTCACCACTGGAGGGTTTCCGGCCAGCGACCGCTCCAGGATGGGACGGAGGCTTCCAGCTCCCTCCAGTTCTCGGGCGCCTGCTCCGGCGACCCACACAGAATCGGGCCACGCAGCCGAGAATCTTCGAGGAGGAACCGGTGCGGGCTCGGCGCGTCCGGGCGCCCAGGTGTAACGAGGACGGGCGGCCCCCGAGGCGTCCACCTGCTGGAGCCAGGCTCGGAAGGCGCTTCTGGAGAGGACCTGGCGGACCGCGTCGATCTCCAGGCCCGGAGGCAGGGCAGTCCGCTCCACCAACTGGTGAGGAGCCAGTCTCCTGCGCAATTCTCCGATCCGATCCGCGTCCCAGTCGCGGAGCAGCAGATCCCCGGCCCCCTCCAGTACGGCTGTCTCGGCCTGATCCACATCATCGACGAAGACAGACACCACCGCTTCGATGGCAGGCAGGGAACAGACGGCGGCGGCGGCTCTGACCGTGCTCCGGGTAGTGCGCAAGAATGTTGCCTCACTGCGGGCCAGAGCATCCAGCACCACCTCGGCGGGGCCCGAGTTCCTAACGGTGACCAGCCAGCCGGGAGTGCGAGCTTTGGCAAGCTCCAACGCCTGGTCGGGGTCAACGATCCGCGTAGCTTCCGAAGGGTCCGCCTGCAGGGCGGAAATGAGCAGACCTGCCTGGTGGGCGGCGCGCAAGTCGGCTACTCCCGGAGAATCCATCTCCAGGGTGGTGGTTCCCTCCCGAACACGCGCCTCCGCGACCGCTGTGGTGGCAGCCTCCGCTGGCCTGGTGCGCAGGAATGTGATGGTCCGGGCAGTGGCGATCATCATCCTGTCAGGCTACATCTTCCCCATCCCGCTCACGAAACGACCGAAATGGCCGGACGAGCGGCCGGTCCGGCCTGAGGAGCCCGTGCATAGCCCCTCGAGTCCACCGCCCTCATGACTTTGGGAAGCAGGGAGGGATCGACCCACCGGTCAGACAGGTAGGAGGGGTAGATCGGCAGGCGGGGAAGCAGCTGGAAACCGGCGGCCTCCGTCCGGCGGCGCAGGGCTTCCAGGTGAGGCCAAGGCGCCTCCGGATTCACCCAGTCGATGGTGAGGGGGGAGACCCCTCCCCAATCGTTGATGCCCGCCTCCAGGTACATCTCGTAGCGCTCGGTCAGGTTGGGGGGAACCTGCAAGTTCATCTCCGGGCCCATGATCCAGCGAGCCAAGGCAACCACCCGCATGAACCAGGCGGGAATCGGCTCGGCATTGAGCCGCATGGGAGTGTTGTACTTGGCTCGGAAGTTCTGGACGATCACTTCCTGGATGTGTCCTCCCCCATCCGCCAGGTCCCGGAGCGCCACCAGGGAATCGATGATCTCCGTGGAGCGCTCTCCGATCCCGACCAGAATGCCGGTCGTGAAGGGCACCGACAACCGCGCCGCGTCCTCGATCACCCTAACCCGGACCGAAGGGACTTTGTCGGGGCAGTTGAAGTGGGGCATTCCCGGTTCGGTGAGCCGGTCCGAGATGTTCTCCAACATCAGGCCCATCGACGGGTTGGAGGGGCGGAGAGCCGCCATCTGGGTGAAGGTCATCACACCAGGGTTGGCATGGGGAAAGAGGTAGGTCTCACGGTTCACCATCTCCGTCATCCGGCGGGTGTACTCCAGCGTATTCTCGCACCCCTGGGAGTCCAGAAAGCGCCGGGCCGAGGGCCAGCGGTCCTCGGGGCGGTCGCCCAGGGTGAACAGCGCCTCCGTGCATTGGTGCGCCTCCCCGGCCTTCGCCACCGCCAGCACCTGTTCGGGGGGCATGAACATCCCCCCTCCTCCCGGAGGCTGGGCAAAGGTGCAGTAAGTGCAACTGTCGCGGCACAGGGTGGTCAGCGGGACGAAGACCTTGCGGCTGTAGGTGACCGTCCGCCCTTTCCCCTCATCGCGGAGCCGGGCCGCTTCGGCGAACAACGGCTGTGGGGATCGCCGACCCTCCAGGTAAGAGAGCGCCAACTCCGGGTCGAAGGAGGGGTGGGCCATCATCCCATCCCGGGGGTGGCGCCCAGCACCCCGCCGTCCACGGGAAGCGTCACCCCCGTTATCCAGGAGGCGTCTTCAGAACACAGAAAGGCCACGGCTCGGGCCACGTCACCGGGCTCTCCGAGTCTCTGCATAGGGTGCAGCCGAGCCGTGCCGGCCGGGTCGGACTCCCAGAGCATGGCCGACAGACGGGTCTTGATGACGGCGGGCGCCACCGCGTTGACCCGCACCCGGGGGGCAAGCTCCATGGCCAGTTGGCTGGTCATGTAGATCAGGGCCGCCTTGGAGATGTTGTAGATCCCCAACAAGGGGGCAGGACGCATCCCTCCCACAGAGGCCACATTAACCACGCAACCCCCGTGGGATCCCATCCATTGCGTCCAGGCCTCCTGGGTCCAGACCAGCGGGGCGCGCTGGTTCACGGCCCAGGTCTTGTCGACTGCGTCCCGAGAAACCTCCATGAGGTTGCCGGCGCCAGGATTGGTGGCCGCGTTGTTCACCAATATGTCACATCTCCCAAAACGCTCGATCGTCTGCCGGATCGCCCTGGCGGCATGGCGGTCATCGTCAGCCCGGGCTACCGTGGGAAACATCCGCTCGGGATCCCTCCCATCCCCTTTCAGTTGGTCGATCGCCTCCTCCAGATTCCCAGGCCTCCGGGAGGTGATGGCCACCCCCGCCGCCCCGAGATCCAACAACTCGGCAGCCACGGCCAGACCGATACCCCTGCTCCCGCCGGTGATGACCGCTACCTTGCCCTCGATACCCGAACTCATTCCGTCTCCTCGACGGCTCGCGTCCCCACGGACTAGGTCTTCGCCCCTCGAGCAATTATCTCCACCCTCTGACGACGCTCCGCGGCGGAATTCGCATCAGGCTGGATGTCCAGCAACCGGAGCCGGTCCGCCTCGGCCTCTTTGGCCGCGGACAAGTCAGCCGCCGCCAAGCGGGCCTCCACTCCCTCCTCGACCAGACGGCGGCCCTCGGACACCAAAGCCTCCACCATCTCGGACTCGGGCACCACCGCCACCACTTCGCCCTTGATGAACAGATGTCCCCGGCCGCGACCGGCGGCAATCCCGAGATCGGCGGACCGGGCCTCTCCCGGGCCGTTAACCACGCATCCCATCACCGCCACTTGGATGGGAAGGTTCTCCTTCTCGAGGGCCTCCTGTGCGACCTGCGCCACCTCGATCACATCAACCTCCGCCCGTCCGCACGAAGGGCAGGCAATCAAATCGAGACTGCGGCGTTCCCGCAGACCCAGGTATTCCAACAGACGCCGTCCCGACTCTGCTTCCACCACCGGGTCGGCGGTCAAGGAAAACCTGATGGTATCCCCGATGCCCTCCATCAGGAGAGTGGAGATTCCCGCCACCGACTTGATCAGACCCCCGGGAGGGGGACCGGCCTCCGTCACCCCCAGGTGAAGCGGGTAGTCCACCTCATCCGACAAGAGGCGGTAGGACTCGATCATGGTCGGGACGTGGGAGTGTTTGACCGAGATCTTGATGTCGGAGAAGTCCACCTCCTCCAGGTACCGGATCTCCAGCAAAGCCGACTCCACCAGCGCTTCCGGAGTGGCGTCTCCGTGGCGGCCGAGGATGTCCTTGTCAAGTGAACCGGCGTTGACCCCCACGCGGATTGGGACCTGCCGCTCGGCGGCCGCACGGGCCACTTCCTTGATGTGGCTGGGACGGCGGATATTGCCCGGGTTGAGCCGCAGGCCGCAAACCCCACTCTCCAGGGCGGCCAGGGCCAAACGGTATTGGAAGTGGATGTCTGCGATGATCGGGACCGGGCTGCGGGGAACTATCTCCGCCAGCCCCTGGGCGGCCTCCACTGTGTTGCAGGTGATCCTCACCAGGTCGGCGCCTGCCCCTGCCAAGGCATACACCTGCGCCAGGGTGCCGTCCACGTCATGGGTCTTGGTGGTGGTCATCGACTGCACGGTGATCGGGGCGTCGCCTCCGACCTGCACCGATCCAACTTTGATGGCGCGAGTGCGCCGTCTCGGGCGAACGAAGGAGCGGGAGTCTCTCACAGCCGGATGGGGTCGATCACATCCAGCACCAGGGCCGCCACGCCCAGGAAGACCACCAGCACGGTCACCACTGCCGCGATGGAAATAAGCACTCTCGGCCGGGCGCGACGCTTCAGGATCTTCTCATAGAGCGCCACCGCCACGTGCCCACCGTCCAGGGGGTATGCGGGAATGACATTGAACACACCCAGCACGACATTCAAATATGCTAACAACCTCACCACATCGGCCACGCCGCGCTCGCCGATCTGCGCTCCGATGTTGGCCAACCCGATCGGACTGACCGGACGGTTGTCCTCGGATACCTCCCCTCCCAGAATCCCCCCGGCCAACTCCGCCAGCGATGACGGGCTGACCAACTGGCCAATGGCGCTGAAGGTGAGACCCACCGCCTCCGCGATGTCACTGGCGGCGGTGGCGACCGCCCCTCCCAGACCCACCGAGCGAGTCTCGATGGCCGGCCCAACTCCCAAGAATCCCCTCTCCACCCCTTCGGAATCGAACCGGGTGGCCAATGTCGTCTCCACCTTCGTGATCACGCCATCCCTGCTCAGCTCGATGAGCACAGTCCGTCCAGGACGCTCGGCCAGTAACCGCGCCGTCTCCTCCCAGCTCTCGGTGGACATACCGTCGAGCGCCAGAATCAGGTCCCCGGCTTGGATCCCTGCATCGGCCGCCGGGGTGGAGGACCCATCGGCCAGTTCGTCCACCACGTGCACAACCTGATTGGTGTAGTCGGTGACGCCCACCACCAGGAACAGACCGGCCAGAATCAGGAAGGCCATGAGAAAGTTCATAGCCACGCCGCTGAGGGCCACCGTCATCTTCTGCCAGAACTTCTTGTGGTAATAGGAGCGTTCCGGATCCGTCTCGTCGTCCTGAAAGGGCCCCATGCCTGCGATCTTCACGAATCCTCCGAAGGGCAGGAGACGGAAGCCGTACTCGGTTTCCCCCTTCTTCACCGACCAAAGCCTCGGACCGAAGCCGAAGAACATCTCGGTTGCCTTCATTCCGGTGGCGCGGGCCGCCAGGAAGTGCCCCAGTTCGTGTACTGTGACAAAGAACACGATCCCCAGCAGGACCACCAACGCGCCCACCATTAAAAGGCCTCCCTTCCGGTCAGGCCGAGCATACCTAACCGAGGAAGAAGCGGGCCTCTAGAGGTAATCAAACACCGAAAACAGGTAATAGGCGCCCGGCAACACCAGCAACAACCCGTCGATACGGTCCAGTATGCCGCCATGCCCGGGAAGGAGGGAACTCATGTCCTTGAGGCCGATCGACCGCTTCAACGCCGACTCCATGCCATCTCCGAGAGGGGCTAGCACCGAGACGACCGCCGCAAGGTACAGCGCCTGATAGAGGGTGAGAACCGAGAAGGTGGGCAGGGTGGAGAAGATGGCGGCGATCGCAAGGGTCGCGACCACCCCTCCCAGCAAACCCTCCACCGTCTTCTTGGACGAGAGGGACGGGGACAGAGGCCGGTTCCCCATGGCCCGGCCCACCACAAACGCGGCGGTGTCGAATACCGAGTTCAATAGCAACACCCAAACCAAGAGCGCTACTCCGTCTTCGGCGCGGCCTATCACCACCGCATAGGAGAGGAGGGAGATCCAGATCATCCCGAGCAGGGTCAGGGTGGCATTCTCCAAGGCCAGCCTACGCGAGGCCGCAGCATAGAAAAGCAAGACCAATACCACCGCTCCCGCCAGGACTCCCCCCATAGAGCCCAGGCCCGACATGTGTGCTCCAACTCCCGCTCCCAAGGCCCCCGCCAGTCCCAGAAGGCCCATGGGCCGGTAGCCCACGGACCGTACGGCCATGTAGAACTCGACCAGTCCCAGTCCCATGGCCACCAATATCAAACCGGTCAACCATGCCTCGCCCAGGTAAAGAGCGATAATCACCACTCCCACCATCACCATTGCGCTGACGATCCGTGTAACAACGTCCGATGACTGTGCCTGCTCCGCAGCTTCGACGTCCTCGGTGGCCATCCCGGTCCGCCCGGTCACATCTTCGAAGCCCAACATTCCCGACTCGACACCGGGGATGGCCGCCGCCACAGCCTGCTGGCGGTGCTCCTTGGATTCGGCCTCCATCACTTCCTCGGCCAAGGCCTGATGCTGGGTCGTGCGGCTGTCGAAGACATTCTCCCCAGTCAAGACCGGATCGGGTTCGCCGGACTCCGTCCGTCGCACCGGTCTGATGGGGGTCGGTTCCTCGTCAGGCTCCCAGTCGGGGACCCAGGTGGTGTCCGGCGGCTTCATTTACCCGCTATACCTCCAGCAACTCGGCTTCCTTGCGCCTCAGCAGCTCATCCACCTGCTTTACCGTCTGATCGGTCAGATCCTGAAGCTGCCTCTCCGCGCGGTGAAGGTCGTCATCCGAGCATAACCCCTTGAGGGCTTCCAAGTCTGACTTTGCCCCGCGACGGACGTTCCGGACGGATACCCTGCCGTCCTCCGCCTGCCGGCGAACTATGCGAATCAACTCCATCCGGCGTTCCTCGGTCAAGGGCGGAAAGGCCAGCCTGATCACCACCCCGTCGTTAGCGGGGTTGATCCCGAGACTTGAACCGTGGAGCGCCTTCTCTATCTCGGGGATGGCGCTCTTGTCATATGGGTGGATCACCAGTAGCCGTGGATCAGGAACCGTGAAGTTGGCAAGCTGCTGGAGGGGAAGGGAGGCGCCGTAGTAGTTGACCCGCAGGTTCTGGACGATCTGAGGATTGGCCCGACCGGTTCGCACCACCGCGAATTGCCCGGTCACGAATTCCACGGAGCTCTCCATCAGGAGATTGGCTTCCTCCAGAACCTCGTCGATCATGAGAACTTCCTAGCCCACCCTGGTGCCGAGCGGCTCGCCGATCAGAGCCCGGTACACATTGCCTGGTCCGGACATGTCAAACACAACGATAGGGAGGCCGTGCTCCCGACAGAGCGTAATCGCGGTCATATCCATGACCTTCAGGTTCTGTGAGATGACGTCCATGTAGGAAGCGGACTCCAACAGCCGGGCGGAGGAGTCGAGATGAGGATCGGCGCTGTACACACCGTCCACCTTGCTGGCTTTCAGCACCACTTCCGCTCCGATCTCTATTGCCCGCAGTGCGGCGGTGGTGTCGGTTGTGAAAAACGGGTTGCCGGTTCCGGCCACGAAGATGACGATCCGTCCCTTCTCGAGGTGGCGCACCGCACGGTTGCGGATGTACGGTTCACTGACCTGCCGCATCGTGATGGCGCTCATCACCCGGGTGGTCATCCCGTGTTTCTCCAAGGCGTCACGCAGCGCCAAGCCGTTCATCACCGTGGCGAGCATCCCCATGTAATCAGCCGTGGCGGGATCGAGGCCTCGGGCGGCCAGGGCGGTGCCCCGGAAGAAGTTCCCCCCTCCCACCACCACCGAGATCTCGGTTCCCATCTCCCGCGCCCTGCTTATCTCCCCGGCAAGGGTCGCGACTGTGGCCGGATCGATCCCGAACCCCCCTTCCTGTTCGCAGAACGCCTCCCCCGACAGCTTGAGAAGGACCCGACGGGAGGAAGTCATCAGGATTCCTGCTCACCCACCGCCAGTCGCGCCACCCGGCGGATCTTGACGTTTTCGCCCACCCGCGCGGCCAGCGTCTTCACCATATCTCCAACCGTCCCCTCGTACTTCTGGGAGTTGACGAACTCCTGTTCGGTGAGAACGTTTTCGACAAAGAATTTCTCCATGCGGCCGTCCACAATCCGGGGAATGATCGCATCAGGCTTGCCCTCGGTCCGCGCGCTGCGCGCGATGAGATCACGCTCATGCGAGAGGACATCTTCGGGAACCTCGTCCCGCTCGATCCAGCGTGGCGCCGACCACGAGACATGCATGGCGATGTCGTTGGCAACCTCATTGAATTCCGGGCTCTTGGCGACGAAGTCGGTTTCGCAGGCCAACTCGATCAAGACACCCATCACCGGATGGCCGGACTGATGGTGAAGATAACTCCCGACCGTTCCCTCGTTGGCATCGCGATCGGCCCGCTTGGCCGCTTGGGAGAGGCCCTGCTCCCGGAGAAGATCATGTGCTTTGTCCATGTCCCCACCCGCCTCGACGAGGGCTTTCTTGGCGTCCATCATTCCCACTCCGGCCCGTCTCCGTAGACGCTGGACGTCCTTGGCTGTGAACTCAGCCACTATCTGCCGCTCCTTGCTCGGGATCCGGGCGCCGGGCCCTCCGAGGAGGATCCCTTCGTCTTCTTCTTCGTCTTCTTCTTCGCCATCTCTCTTCCTTCCTGGCATGCGCCTGCCACCAGGGAACAGAGCAATTCGGCGGAACGGATGGCGTCGTCGTTGCCGGGTATCA
>JAPPKR010000123.1 GCA_028819835.1 bacterium
GAATTCATCTCGTGTGCTCCTCTCGGGTTCTTTAGGGGGCGTGGAGACGATGGGACTTGAACCCACGACCTCCTGCTTGCAAAGCAGGCGCTCTTCCAGGCTGAGCTACGTCCCCTTACGGGGCGGAGGATAACGCGCTTTGCCAGTCCAGGCACAAGGGCTTTGAGTATTCGAGTCCGACCGTTCGGCGACGCCGGGCATCCCCTAGATGACCGGCCACCGGGAGGGGAACCCGACACCGGTGACGGCCCGGACCCGCTCGCCGATCTCCTCGACCTTTTGAATCAACTCCCACAAATCACCCGCAAAGCGCGGCCGGCCCTCCTCGACCACCACCCGGCCATTAACAATCACCGTCTCCACCGAGTCGCCCGTGGCGGAATAGACCAGGTTCCGGACCGGATTCGTCAGGGCTCGCCACTCCGGACGACGGGTGTCGAACAGCACCAGGTCTCCCTTCCTTCCCACCTCTATGGCGCCCAGTGAATCGGCGAATCCCAGCGCGGCGGCGCCGGTCCGGGTCGCCAACTCGAGTGCTGTCTCGGCCGGTATCAGGCTGCTGTCTCCCCGGACGTCCTTGTAGACGGTTGCCGCGATGTTCACACACCGCACCATGTCGGAGAAGTTGGAGCTGTTAACGGAGTCGGTTCCCAGCGACACCGGGACGCCGGCCTCCAACAACTCGGGGAGTCGTCCTCCCCTCCCGGTGTTGCCTCCGGCTTTCATCACCGTGCTGGGACAGACCACCACCGCCGTGCCGGACCCGGCGATCAACTCTATCTCCCGTTCCGTCAGGTCCATGCAATGGGAGAGCAGCACATTGGGGCCAAGGATCCCAAGTTCCGCCAGGCGCTCGGTCGGGGCTCCGGCGCCGCCGGAGTGATGGAGCGTCAACGCGGTCCCGTAGCGGTCCGCAATCCTCTTGGCGCCTGTCAGCAACTCGGGGCTGCAGAACTCCAGGGAAAACGGCATGGCCCAAGCCCGAACCAGTCCTGACAGGCGCCCGTCCAGTGCGCTGATGGACGCCTCCGTACGATCAAGCGCCTCGGCGGTGTCATAGACGGGAAGGTGCAGTCGGTTCTCCCGGTCCTGGACCTGTTCCCCGATTATCACCCGGCATCCCGCCTGCTTGTAGGCCTCCAGGCACGCCTCAGGGAATTTGGTCGTGCCTGGATCCACTAGGGCGGTGGTTCCGGTTCCTAGCGTCTCCGCCAAGCCAAGCAACGTGGTGAGGTACTCCTCCTCCTCGGTCATCACTGATTGCATGGCAAAGACATGCCTTAACCGGTCGGGAACATCGTCGGGAAAGACGCCCCGGACAGAGTGTGCGTAGCTGATGTGCATGTGACCGTTCACGAATCCGGGCGTCACCACCTTGTCGGTGGCGTCGATTACCCGGTCCGCGCCGATGTGGCGGAGTTCGTCGGCCTTGCCGACGTGGCTTATAAGACCATTCCGGACGACCACCGACCCGTCTCGGATGACTCTTCTCCGATCATCCACGGTGATGACATATTGGGCCCGGTCAATCTTGAGACTGGAGTTGGTCATGCCGCCCTTCCAGCCCTCTACAGGTGTCCCTGTTTCATCGGCTTTTCGCTCCCTGCTTGGCCAGTTCGCCCGTGTCCACCAGGTCCAGCGTCGCCATGTAATCCGGATCCTCATAGCGGCTGAGAAGGAACTTGTCCGCATACCCGGGGAGGTCACTTCCCAGCAAATGGCAGCCGACCAGTTCGGCGGCTGCAGTGCAAATCATGACCCCGTACCCCGACATCCCCGTCACCAGATAGAACCCCTCGGGACCCGCCGGTCCGATCAGGGGGAGGTTCTCCGGGGTCTTCATGACGTATGCGCCGTCCACGACCGAGTAGGGCAGTTGGTCGCGATAGCGGGCCAGAGAGGGAAGCATGGCCGCCATTCCTCGCAACACCGCCTCGGGAAACATGAAGTCCGGCCCGGGCGCCGGCCAGGTCGGCTCGTCCCGGACCTGTGGCCGGTAGTTCCAGAGAGCCTCGAAGAAGGGCGAATCCATGCCCCCTTCGGGCCGACCAAACACCGGGGTGGTTATCTCCGCCAGCAGCTCATGGAACCCTTCCGCGGCCAGGTCGGACTTCTCTGATTCACTCCAGTCGATACTCACCGGGTCCGTCCACAGGAGCATCGGAGCCTCACGGGGAAACGCTCCGAGGTGGTCTCTGAACGAGACCTTGTGGTGAAGAGATGCGTGTAACGGCAACTCAACCCCCACCAGGCGCGCCAGTTGCTTGGACATCGGCCCTGCGGCGTTGACGACAGCCGGGACCGAAATCTGGGAGCCCGATCTCAATGTCACGCCTGCAACGGTCCCCCTGAGGGTCTTGATGTCCACTACCTCGTCGACCACAACCTCTGCTCCGTGGGCCCTGGCCTGCTCCAGCATCCAGACGCCCAATTGCTGGGCGCTGAACCAGCCACCCCGCCGAACGTGCAGCGCGCCCAGGGCTTTGTCGCTCAAGTACGGGAACCGGGCCAGGAGGGCCTCGGAAGCCTGGTAGATATCAAAACCCGTCTCCTCCTCGACGTAAACCGCCGTCCCTGCGATTCGAACCGGGCCCGCTCCATACTCCGAACTCGCGTCTGCTGCCCTGGTAAGAGACGCCAGTTGCCCGGGATCACCGGTCACGAAGAGGTATCCCCTCCGTGACATGTTGAAGAAGTCGTCCGAGCTGTCCTTCATGGTCTCCAGGATGTCGATGGAGCGGTTGGTCAAATCGACCATCGGCTTGTTGGGGAAGAAGTTCCGATAACACTCCGACGACTTGTCGGATGTGAGAGAAAGGGGCGGACGGGGGTCAACGACAATCACTTTCTCCACACCCCGGACCACCGCCAAGTCGTAACAGGTCGCCACGCCCGCGATCCCGGCGCCAACCACAACCGCCCCTGCCTGCCTCATCATCTCAACTCTACGCCTGTATTCCTGCCATCCCGGACCGGTCACTCCGAACGATAGTTTGCGGGCGGCCCCTTTGGGACCTGCAACTGCTGCCTGGGGAGAACCAGGGTTCGGGGACCAAAACCGGTCCCTGCCCGAAATCAACAGGGTTAGGATTTAGCTTTTCCGGGCTCATAGCTCAGGTTGGTTAGAGCGCATCCCTGATAAGGATGAGGTCCCTGGTTCAAATCCAGGTGGGCCCACCGCACCGGTGGCCTGTCCGAGTTTTCGATGTCAACGTTTCCCACGAGGACTGCATCGCGACGCTAGCGCCGTCCCCGCTGGCGCCCCTTCCGTTTGGGATTCCACAAGGCCCTAGGTTGGTAAGCGATGTTCGGAGTGGGATGCCACTGGTGGCGGGCAACGGGCAGGTTACACTGGAGATGTGCGCAGGAACAGGCCTTTGGCGCCATGGCCAACGCGTGTGAGGTTGCCGGCACGCACCAGGCCCCATCCACATGAGATCGCCGTATCGCGGCTGGATGGTCGAGTCAAGGAGATGAACCAGTCCAAGTCGCGTCGCCCTGGGTTGTCGGTCACCGTTTCGATGCTGGCTCTACTGGTTTTGGTGGCTGCCTGCGGAGCGGAGCCTGAACCCGAACCGGCGCCAGACGTCGATTTGAACGCCCTGCTCACCGGCGCGGGAGAGGTGATGGCCGGCATGTCGACAGCAAAGTTCAGCATGGTCGATGAACTGGAGTCCGGCGCCAAATTCTTCGGGACCACCTTCAAGAGGATGGAAACCGAGACGGAGGCGCCCGATAGCTTCAGGATGGTGGTGGATGTGGAGGCTCCGGGATTCGGGTTCGTGGAGATTGAGATGATGGCGGTCGGAGAGGAGGCCTACATCAAACTCTCCGCAGACGCGCCGTGGAATCCCCTGCCCGTGGACCAGGTGCCTTTCAATTTCGCGGGCTTGGGCTTCACCTTACGCGATCTGCTCAACACCATCAAGGACGGAGCGGTTGTCGCCGGTAAGGAGTCTCTGGACGGCTCCCAGACCATTCGCGTTGATGGAACCCTGTCATCCGAGCAGTTGTCGGACCTCATCTCGTCCGTCGACCCGGGTCATGCGGTGAGCCTGAATCTGTGGATCGGCGAAACCGACCACGCCCTGAAACAAATACGGATCGCCGGTCAGATCTACAACGACGACGCACCCGAAACCGTCCGTCTCCTGGTAATCGAAGGCATCGACGTCGCCGTCGACATCCAACTCCCGGACCTCGGATCCGGGCAGTGAAGGGCGTTAGGCAGCGCTTCACATCCATCGCATCCTCCGAGTCGGGTGTACTGGCGATCATCTGCCTGGGGGTGTTTTCGACCGCCCTGGATCAGACTGTTGTGGTGGCCGCCTTGCCAGGCGTCATGGTGGACTTGGAGATCCCCCTCACCGACCTGGACAGGGCGTCGTGGATCGTAACCGCGTACCTGGTCGCCTACACGGTGGCCATGCCGCTGGGCGGGCGCCTGTCCGATGTCCACGGCCGGATAAAGATGTTTCAGGCGGCCCTTGTCCTGTTCTCAATAGGGTCGTTGTTCGTGGCGCTGGCGCCGAACTTCGAATGGATTGTCTCGGCCAGGGTGATCCAGGCCGTCGGGGGAGGCGCCACCGTGCCCATAGGTCTGGCGATGGCCGTGGCCGCGGTGTCGCCGCAGAGAAGAGGGGTTGCCATAGGACTGGTGGCCGCGGCCGCCGAAGCCGGATCGGTGTTGGGTCCCCTCTACGGAGGAGCCATCATCGAGTTGCTCGGCTGGCGGTGGATATTCTGGCTGGACATACCCCAGAGCTTCATTCTCATCGGGATCATGGCCATCTTGCCGAATCGTCCCAATCCCGCCGCCAAGATGGACTACTTCGGGGCGCTTGTGCTCGGGGCGTCCCTGATCTTCCTAACCGCCGGGCTGTCCCAGCGCGCCATCTTCTCGGGAGAGTCCGTAGTCCCGTATCTCCTGGTAGCCGTGGGAGCGCTCCTGGTGGTCGCATTGGTATTGGTGGAGAAACGGTCCGTCCAGCCTCTGCTGGCGCCCTTCCTGTACAGGTCCAGGGCGTTCCTCTCCTCCAACACCACCCAGTTCCTGGTAGGGGTGGCCCTGATCATCGCCCTGGTGGCAGTGCCGCTAATGGCGGCCACCGTCATGGAGAAAGGAGCCTTGGACAGCGTCCTCCAATTGCTGCGTCTGACGGCAGCCATTCCCGTGGGTGCGGTGGTGGGAGGGTACATCCTGCGGTGGGCCGGAGTGAGATCGGTGTGCATCGTCGGCCTGGCGTTCATGGGAGCGGGCTTGTTGATCATGAGTGGCTGGGAGGCCCAGGTGGAAGAACTCCGGCTGACAATGCCCCTGGTCATGGCGGGTTTCGGCTTCGGGTTGGTCATCCCGCCCATCGGGGTCAGCGCCCTGAGCGCGGCCCCGAGCCACTATTGGGGCGCGGCCGCCTCGTTGGTCACGGCGTCGCGAATGGTGGGGATGGCGCTGGGGCTGGCGGCCCTGTCCGCCTGGGGCATAGAACGCTTTTACAGTCTCACCGGCGACGTGGCCCTTGGACCGACCTTCGAGGAGACCGAGGCCGTTTTGATAGGAGCGGGCGTCACCGTGTTCCAGAATCTCTTCATGATCACGGGATTCCTTTCCCTTCTGGCCATCCTGCCGGCCATGCTGATGAGAGAGGAAGACGTGGAGGACACCAGCGGCCTCCTTTGAGGCTGCCCCGCCGGGCTAGGGGAAATAAGCCCCACCCCATCAGGCGTGGAGTTACTCCGACTCCACCAGCATGGTGGGCTGATCGGGGCCGGCGGGACCGGATTGCTCGGTAGAGGAGAACGGCTCGACCCGGACCGCTTCGGAGGGAGGGGCGGCTACCAGCACCGGGACCACGTTCTCCTCCAGCAGCACCACCTCCACTCCCCCCACCACGTCGGCCACCAGGTTGTACATGATGGCCCCGAGGGTGGTAAGCCCGCTGGACAGCACCGCCCATGCCACTGCCAGAATCGCCGAGAGGCGGATGAACTGCTCGGTGTTCGAGAACGGCGCCTCGCCCTCATCCAGCAGGGTGATCTGGATCAGGAAGTCGGTGATCTTCTGGGGAATGCCCGATCTCTCAACAACCTCCCAGAACATCACCGAAGCCAGCATGAACCCGAAGGCCGCCACCAGGTAGACGATGAAAGAAACCTTTAGCACCGTCCACGGATCCACCCGACGGATGATCCTCCGGACCCGGTGAACCGAGTGGGTGGGCTGCGCGTCCAACACCATCTAGAGACTACCGGTGCGCCGCTGTTACCGCCGCCGCCCGGTCAGCCGTCCCCGTTCTCGGTGGGAACGATCTCGAACGCCGACAGGGTCTCGTCCTCTCCCACCTGCATCGCCTTCACCCCCGTGGCGTAACGACCCTGAGTGCTCACCGAGGAAACCTCGGTGCGGATGGCGATTCCCCGCGAGGAGATAAGCATCACCTCTGTCTCGGGACCCACCGCCCGGGCGCCCACCAGCACCCCTCTTGCCCTGGACAGCTTGATGGCGATAACACCTTGTCCTCTTCTGTTGCGCAGCGGAAACAGGCTCATCTTGGTGCGCTTGGCGAACCCCTTGGAAGTGACCAGCAGCACCTCGTCGCCCTCCATGTCCGAGCAGGCCCCCACCACGCGGTCATTCTCCAGCAAACGGATCCCTATTACTCCGCGGGTGGCTCTTCCCAGTGCACGAATGCCGCTTTCGTGAAAGCGGAGGCCCTGCCCCTTCTCGGTGAACAGCAACAAGTCGTTATCCCCGTTGGTGCTACGCACCGCCACCAATTCGTCCCCTGGCGAGAGGTTGATGGCCCGAAGGGTCTTGTACTGGGATTCATAGGCCTTGAGCTCGGTTTTCTTCACCATCCCCTGGCGGGTGACCATCACCAGGTATTTGACCGTCTCATAGTCGCGGGTGTCGATGATCGCTTCGATCCGCTCCTCCGGCTCGATGGGCAGCACGGCATGGGCCAGCACCCCCTTACCGGTTCGTGATTGGCGGGGTATCTCGTGGGCTCGCAACCGGTGAACCACTCCCCGGTTGGTGAAAAACAGCAAGTAGGAGTGGGCAGTCGTGTGCACCAGGTGCGAGACAACATCGTCCTCGGCCAGCCCGGCGGCTTTCACGCCCCGACCGCCCCGCCCCTGGGTGCGATAGGACTTGGCATTCACGGACTTCACGTATCCGCTCCGAGAGACGGTGACGATCAACTCCTCGTCGGCAATCAGGTCCTCAATCGACATCTCGCCCAGTTCACCTATCAGCCTGCTGCGGCGGGTCACGGCATGTTTCTGTCGGACCTCCTTGAGGGTGTCGCGGATGATGGCCCATCGGCGGGGAGGCTTGGCCAGGATGTCCTCCAGGTCGGCTATCACCTCCAAAAGCCGGGCGAGCTCTGCGGCCAGCTTCTCGGACTCGAGGGCCGTGAGGCGCCTGAGCGGCATCTCCAGGATGGCGTTGGCCTGGATCTCGGAGAGTTCGAACCGGTCTGCCAGGCGAGAACGCGCCTCGGGGGTGTTTGCCGAGGAGCGAATCACCGCTATTACCTCGGTGATATTGTCCACCGCGATGCAAAGGCCCTCCAGGATGTGGGCGCGAGCCGAGGCCTTTTCGAGCCGGAACCGGGTCCTCCGTTCCACCACCTCCATCTGCTGGTCGAGATAGTGACCGAGGGCCTCCGCGATGCCCATGGTGCGGGGAACGCCGTCCACCAGCGCCACCATGTTCACCCCGAAGTTGCTCTGGAGTTGGGTCCGCTTGTAGAGCTGGTTCTGGATCACCTCGGGGACGGCGCCCCTCTTCAACTCAATGACCAATCGGGTGCCCACCCGCGACGAGGACTCGTTGCGGAGATCGGCGATCCCTGCGATCTCCTTCTGGTTGACCAGGTCGGCGATCTTCTTCAACACCCGGTCCTGGGAGACCTGGTATGGAAGCTCGGTTACCACTATGGCCGTGCGCCCCGGCCGGATCTCGGTGGGCTCAGCAACCGCTCTCACCTTGACCGAGCCCCGGCCGGTGATCAGAGCCTGCTTCACGGCGTCGTCGGCCACGATCTCTCCCCCGGAAGGGAAGTCCGGCCCCCTGACGTACTTCAGAAGGTCGTCAGGCGGACAATCCGGATTGTCCAACAGATAAATGCAGGCGTCTATCACCTCGCCCAGATTGTGGGGAGGGATGTTGGTGGCCATCCCCACCGCGATTCCCTGGGCCCCGTTCACCAGCAGATTGGGGTAGCGCGAGGGGAGCACCACCGGCTCGCGATGTTCCCCGTCGTAGTTCTCCACGAAGTCCACCGTGTCCTCGTCGATGCCCTCCAGCATCGACATGGCGATCTCCGACAGCCGGCACTCGGTGTAGCGCATCTGGCCCGGCGGGTCCTCGACGCTGCCGAAGTTACCCTGCGGGTCCACCAGGGGGTGGCCCAGGCTGAAATCCTGGCCCAGGCGCACCAGGGCGTCGTAGATCGCCTGGTCGCCGTGGGGATGGAAGCGGGCCATCACGTCTCCCACCACCGTGGCGCACTTGCGGTGCCGGC
>JAPPKR010000061.1 GCA_028819835.1 bacterium
TTGTGCCCTCCCCCGCCACCGCCTTTCCATGGGTCGAACAACTCCGTCCAGCCTGGGACAGGCTTGTTGATCCGGTCGCTTTGATCCCTCGACGCGTCCGGGCGGCGCCTGGGCGGACGGTCTAGGTGTATGGCTGGTATCAGTATGGAATGGCCATGGGACAGATGTCACACTCCCCACCGCACCTTTTTTCACAGCCTGCGGCAAAACCTACGAGAGGCCGCATCCCCGCCGCTACAGGAACGTTTAGACGGGTTCGAGAACCAGCACCGGGATCTGGCGGGAGGTCTTCTTCTCGTAGTCGGCGAACTGCGGGAAGTCGAGCTTCTGCTGGGACCAGATACGCTCCCGTTCCTCTCCTTCGGCCAGCCGGGCCCGGACCATGAAGGTCTCGGTGCCAAGCTCGATCTCGACGTTGGGGTTGGCCATCAGGTTGTGGTACCAGGAGGGATGGGTGGGCGATCCGCCCTTTGAGCCGAAGATGGCATAGCCGCCCTCCACCTTCTGGTAGGCGAGCGGGTTGACCCGCAGGGCGCCGGTCCTGGCGCCGTGGTTGAAAAGGATCAGCAGAGGCATTCCCTCCAGGTGCCCGCCGGCCCATCCTCCGTTGGCGCGGAATTCTTCGATGACTTCCTTGTTCCAAGCGTTGTAGTCGCGCATTGCCCGGTCCTTTCGTGCAGGTCTCCGCCAGTTAAGGCTAGGGGTGTCGGCGGGTGACATTGCCCGACCGCGCCCCGGTAAGGGGTCGGGATCGCCGAAGTCGAGACAGGCGGCGGGAATCTCCCCGTCGGGGGGACCGGCTTTCAGGCCGGCGGGTTGGATTCGACCAACTCGAGGATGTCCCGTCCGTACCTGGCGAGCCTTGCGGGGCCCATGCCGCGCACCCCGAGCAGTTCGGCCTCGGTCCTCGGCCGGAGACGGGAGATCTCTTCCAGCGTCTCGTTCCTCGAAATGACGTAGGCGGGCACCTGTTCCCGGCGGGCCGCCGCAGCACGCCACTCCCGCAGCGCATCCAACAGGGCGGAGTCTTCCGAGGATGGGCGCCGGGGCGGGTCCGGCGTGGTTGCGTCGGGCCCCGGCTGCGGTGGTGTGATCGGAGGATCATCCGCCCGGTCCGTTTTGTCGGTCCCGGCGGAAGCGACAATGG
Source organism: bacterium (assembly GCA_028819835.1). The sequence goes on from JAPPKR010000061.1 coordinate 1,148, forward strand.
CGAGGACGTCGCCTCCGTATCGGGCGAGTTTGCTGGGGCCGACTCCCCGTACTGCCAGGAGTTCTGCCTCCGAGCGGGGTCGGCGTCGGGCGATCTCCTCCAGGGTCCGGTTGGGGAAGACGACGAAGGCGGCCACACCGCTGTCTCGGGCCGCCTCGAGTCGCCACTCCCTCAACGCTTCGTAGAGGGCGGCGTCGTATGGCTCGTCGACTCCGGCGGATCCCGGCGCCGGGGACTCCGGACCATCGCCTCGGGGCTCGGGTTCAAGCGCCACCGGCCCTCCGGGGTGCGGGGCGGTTCGGAGGGTGGGAATCCCCACCGGCGCCGGTCGGTAATTCCGGTTGAGTTCCCGGATGAAGGGCGACTCCCTTCCCCGCTCGGCCACGACCACCACCTCCCGGCGGCATCGGGTGATCGCCACATGGAGCACCCGACGCTCCTCTTCCACGTCTTCGGCCAGCACATGCGGCATCAGTCCCCGGTCGACCCCGAACACGATCACCCGGTCCCACTCCAGTCCCTTCACCCGGTGGACGGAGGTGGCCGTCACTCCCACCGGTGGAGACGGCCCCCGGTCCAGCAGGCGTCGCAGTTCCGTCTCGAAGGTCGGCAGGTCCTCGTACACAGCGGCCGTGCGACGCAGGGCCACCAGGTCGTCGGTGTGTGTGGACCGGTCGGCCCTGCCCCGCTTGGAGTCCAGGGAATGGGCGACCCTGCCCAGTCCCACCTCGCCTGAGAGGTAATCGAGGAGAAGCCCGGAGTTGCCTCGGGCGGCCACCTGCGCTCCGTCCTCAATCGCTTCGACAAACCTGCGCCAGGTGGCCGCCTTCCGTTCGTCGAGTCCCCGTCCCAGGCCGGCGAGTTCCCGGATCGACGTGTGGCCCTCCGGAATCAACTCGGAGGCCAGCCGGTTGATCCGCCGGGCGGGCCGCCGCACCGCCTCCAGGAGATCCCGCCGGCTCATGGAGTCGGGGGCCAGAGCAAGCCGTATCCATGCCAGAGCGGCTCGCATGGTGGTCCGTTCCAGGAGGCCCGCGTCGAGTTGCGAACGGAAGGGGATCCCGGCCCGCCCTAGCGCCGCCAGCATCGGGAGCAGCGCCGAATTGACCCGGGCCAGGACCGCGATGTCCTCGGGCGACGCGCCCTCCTCGACCCACTTTCCGACGATGGCTGCCGGCTCCACCGCCATCTGCCGCCGTTCGGGGGTGATGACCCGAAATCCCCCCTTGGCGGAGTCTCCGAAGGCCTCAATGGTCTTGGGGACCCTGATCCGGTTGTGGGAGAGCAGCCGGGAGGCGGCGGTGACCACCCCGGTGGGGCAGCGGTAGTTGACGGTGAGGGCGCTGGCGCCCGCTCCTGGAAAGTACCCGCCGAACTCGATGAGGAACCTCGGATCGGCGCCGGCATACCCGTAGATGGTCTGGTCGTCGTCGCCGACTCCGAACACACTCATCTCCGGTGAGGCCAGCAGTCGCAGCAGGAGGAGGTAGGCCGGCGTCAGGTCCTGGAACTCGTCCACCAGCAGATGCCGGCAACGCCGCTGCCAGCGCTTCCGGAGTTCCGGGTCGGCCAGCAGCAGTTCGATGGCCCCGTAGATCTGCTCGTTGTAGTCGACCTCGTTTCTCCGGGCAAGCAGGGCTCGGTACATGGGGAAGATCCGAGCCAGACCCTCGATGTCGGTTCGGCTCCCTTCGACCTCATCCGGGTCCCGGAGCGCGATCATGATCTCGGCCAGGCCTTCCAGGTAGGGTCCGGTGACGTCGGTGTTGGGCCGGGGCTGTTTGGGGATGAAGGCTCCCAGCCTGGACCGGACTTCCCGCTCGGTCAGCAGGGTGGCGTCGGGCCTGACCTCGCGGATGATCGCCCAACCCAGAGAGTGGATGGTGCGGATGTGCAGGTCCTCCCGCTGCAGGCGTTCCCGCATCTCCCGGGCGGCCCGGTTGTTGTAGGCCACCGCCGTCACGAACCGCGGCTCGACGCGTCGATCATCGATGAGGTGAAGAAGGCGGGCGCCGAGCGTGCGGGTCTTTCCCGATCCGGCCGGAGCGATCACCCTGACCGGGCCGGCCCGGTGCTCCACGGCCTCCCGCTGGTCCCCGGCCAGGTCGGCCCCGGACACGGTGGCGGGAGGCTGGAGCGCGAGCCGCCCGGCTTCAACCGTCTGGGCATGGATGACCGGGACGTCCAGGGGCGACCGGGGGCCTCCGTCCACCCAGGCATGCTCTCCCTGTGGCGTGACGACGTCGGCCCGCCCGCCGATCCGCGCTCCCAGGCGCTCGGCCTTCCTGCTCCACCACCATATGGGATCGCCCCGACGCCCGTCCCAGTTGTTGGCCCACACCAGGAAGTGGAGCCTCTCCAGCAGGGGGACATAGCCGGGCCCGAGCATCCACGGCGCCCTATCCTCGGCCACCGGTCGCTGCAACTCGGAGGCTTCCACACCCAACTCCACCGTCACCGACCGCCGCTCCACCCAAAGCCTGTGCAGGCGTTCCACGGTTTCTTCCAGGGCCTGCGGGCCGACCAGCACCGATCTGTCGATCAGAACCCGCCGGGCGGTTTGGAGGGGCGAGGGGCTTCCCTCGCCTACCACCACCCCTCGGCCCAGAAGATCAGGTCCCGGAAAAGTCATCTCCGAAATGTATCAACGTCCCTGTGACAGCTATTGAGAGCACCGGGTCGGATTCCATCAGTTGTTCTCATGGCTGAATCAGCAATGGAATCTGAGTTTCGGCCGGGGTCAGGCCGCCGTGGTGGCCGGTCTTTCGGGTGTCCATGCCCCTGGGGAAGATCCCTGTGTCGTACCTGGCGAGCAACAGGGCGTCGGGCATCCGGGACTTGAGGTCGGGGTGGGGTCGCCCCCGGCCCAGCCAGGTCCGCAGCACGTGGGCGGCGATCACTCTGCTGCCGGTTTTCTCCGCCAGGGCGTCGATCCGCTCGGATTCCCCGCTGAGCATGAGCGCCCGGCTGTCGCCCCACCAGCGCAGGCCCTCGGTGTCGGTCTTCTCCAGGATGAACTTTCCCGTCTCGGGGAGGTCGCAATGGCCATGGTCGGAAGCGCCCACCATCACCGTGTCGGGAGGAAGCCGGTCTGCCAGCCGCGCCCAGAGCCGGTCTGCGCCTGCCATCGCCAGACGGTAAGACTCCGACGGCTGCCCGGCTTCGTGCGCCGCGACATCCACCGCGTGGTAATAAACCATCGCCAGGGTCCCCTTCGATCCGGTGAAGAGGTAGGCAGGGTCGACCTCCGAAGGCGAGAAGTAGCCCCGCATCTCCGCTCCGCGGTACAGCATCCTGGTGAGAGGCGTGTCGAAGAAGGCGGTCGGCTGGACGACCATCCCCCGGGCCTGGCGGCCCGACAGCCTCTCCCACAGGTTGGGAGCGGGCAGGAAGGAAGCGGTGTCGTAGCGGACGTGCTGTCCCGAGAGGTCCGTCCAGCGCAGCAGGCTCACCACCTTCTGGATGTCGGGCATCCACTGCCGGTATCCGATCACCCCGTGCTGGAGGGGAGTGAGTCCGGTGCATATCGACGAGAGGCCCACGGTGGTGGTTGTCGGAAAGGGCGCTTCCAGGACCGCCCGGCGGGACTCCGCCAAGGCGGAGGCTTCGGCATGGGCCAGTTGGCCGGCCCCCAACCCGTCGAAGACCATCAGAAGGTAATTGCGGGCGTCCGGAATTAGCGCGGCGAGGTCGGAACGGAGTCCCCTGGTTGGGGAGTGCCCGGTCAGACGGCGTTCCAACTCCGCCACCAGGTTGACCAGGTTGTTGCCCGCGTAGGCAGGTCCTATCCGCTCCATTGGGACATCACGCTACCCGGTTGGGCAGGCGCAGTTCAGCTACGGGTGGGGTGCGGACTTCACCCGTGGCGGTACCAGGACACTTCTTCGGGCGCCAGGGGGGTGTTGCCCAGGATGGCGTCGGCGGCCTTCTCGGCGATCATCATCACCGGCGCGTAGATGTTTCCGTTGGTGATGGTGGGCATCACCGAGGCGTCCACCACCCGCAGGCCTTCGACGCCGTGCACCCGGAGGGTGTCCGGCGACACCACCGCCATCTGGTCGGTCCCCATCTTGGCCGTGCAGGAGGGATGGAGGGCGGTCTCGGCGTCCCTCCGCACCCAGTCGAGGATCTCCCGGTCGGTCTGCACCCCGGGTCCCGGCGAGAGTTCCCCGGCGTCAAAGGGTTCGAAGGCCGGCTGGCTGAGGATTCTGCGGACGGTGCGGACCGCCTCCACCCACTCGCGGCGGTCGTCGGGAGTGGAGAGGTAATTGAAGCGCAGCGCCGGCTTGTCGAACGGATCGGCCGAGCGCAGCGTGATGGCGCCCCGCACGTCGGAGAACATCGGGCCGACGTGCACCTGGTAGCCGTGTCCCCGGGCGGGGACCGACCCGTCGTAGCGGATCGCCACCGGCAGGAAGTGAAGCATCAGGTTGGGATAGCCCACCTGGTCGTTGCTGCGGACAAAAGCGCCGCCCTCGAAGTGGTTGCTGGTCGCCGGGCCGGTGCGGAACAGCCACTGCAGGCCGATCCAGGGCATCCGCCACCTGGCCAGGTAGGGCTGGAGGGACACCGGTTGTTTCGAGGCGTGCTGGATGTAGACCTCCAGGTGGTCCTGGAGGTTCTGCCCGACCCCCGCCAGGTCCGCCACCACCTCTATGCCGAAGGACTCGAGGTGCTCAGCCGGCCCGACTCCGGACAGCATCAGCGTCTGCGGCGAGTTGATGGCCCCGCCGCACAGGATCACCTCGGCCGCCTCGGCCCGCCGGAGCCGCCGGCCCTTGCGGTACTCGACTCCGGTGGCCCTGCGCCCCTCGAAGAGGATCCGGGTGATGTGCGCCCGGGTGACGAGTGACAGGTTGGGGCGGTCCATGACCGGATGCAGGTAGGCCCGCGAAGCGCTCAGGCGGCGTCCCCGGTGGCGGTTGGCGTCGAAGGGGGCGAAACCCTCCTGGCGGTAGCCGTTCACGTCGCTGCTGGTGGGAATCCCCGCCTGCTCCCCGGCCTTGAAGAACGCCCCGAACAGGGGATTGACGGCGGGGCCCCGCTCGAGGATCAGCGGCCCCTCGCCCCCCCGGTACTCGTCGGCGCCCGCCAGGGTGGTCTCCAGGCGCTTGAAGTAGGGAAGGCAGTGGGCGTAGTCCCAGCGCTCCATCCCCGGTTCGGCCGCCCACTTCTCATAGTCCATGGGGTTGCCCCGCTGGAAGATCATCCCGTTGATGGAACTCGAGCCGCCCAGCACCTTTCCGCGGGCGTGATAGACCCTCCGGCCCCCCATGTGGGGTTCGGGCTCCGACTCGTACTTCCAGTCGTAGAACCTCGACCCGATCGGGTACGTCAGCGCGGCCGGCATGTGGATGAACACGTCCCAGCGGTAGTCGGGACGTCCCGCCTCGAGCACCAGCACCCGGGTGGAGGGGTCGGCGCTGAGCCGGTTGGCGAGGGCGCATCCGGCGGACCCTCCCCCGATGATCAGGAAGTCGTGGCCGTCCATCGCCCGATGCGGATACGGATCAGCGGGAGTCCGGGGGCGCGTAGCGAGGGAATCGGGACTGTTCCTCCAGGACCCCGATCGGCAGGTGGCTGCGGATGTAGAGGTCTTGGCCGCCGAACCTGGGAGTGAAGTCCCAACTGATCCCCTGGGTTCGCATCACCCTGCTCACGAAGGCCCTACGGCGCTGGCTCTCCAGCACCTGATCGGTGAGCTGCGCGCTGTCCCACCGCTCCGAGATCTCCTCCTTCACCCCGGCCAGCGTCGCCTCGGTCCCGGCCAGGTTGGAGAGTTCCTCCGGATCGGCCTTCACGTCGAACACCTGGTCGGGATCCCCCTCGGAAACCACGTACTTGGCGCCTTCCCGCTGGACCATGAACATCGGGTTGAGGGCGCCTTCCGCGTAGTATTCGCCGATCACCTCGTCGTGCCCGCGGTCGCCGTACAGGTGGGGGAGGAGGGCCCTTCCGTCCAGTCGGGTGGGATAGTCGATGTCCGCGCGGTCGGTGGCCAGCCCCACCAGGGTGGGTCCCAGGTCCACCAGCGAGACCGCTTCGGTCACCCTGCGGGGCTTGAGCCGGTCGGGGCACCAGAAGATCAGCGGCACCCGCACCGAACGCTCCAGAAAGCTCATCTTGAACCACATTCCCCGCTCGCCGAGCATGTCCCCGTGGTCGGAGGTGATAATGACGATGGTGTCGTCGGCCAGGCCGGTCTCCTCGAGGGCCTGTCGCACCAGGCCCACCCGCCGGTCGAAGTCCGAGACCGACGCGTAGTAGGCCCGGCGGGCCGCCCGGATCTGCTGTTCGGTGAGGACGATGTCGGAGGCTCCGATCGACCACCGGAGCCGGTCGCTGTGAGGGTCCCGGGGCGCCTGCTCGTAGGTGGTGACCGGCATGTCGATGTCGTCGTCGGCGTACAGGTTCCAGGTCTCCGGCCGGGCCAGGTAGGGGTCGTGGGGTTGGATGAAGGAGACGGTGAGCATGAAGGGCCGCTCGCTGGACCGCGCCCGGTCGTAGATCCACCGCTGGGCCCGGAAGGTCACCTCGTCGTCGTAGTCGATGTTCACCGCCGCCAGGGTGCTCCCCGCTTCGATCACCACCTTCATGGTGTGGAACCAGTCCTGTCTCTCATAGGGCTGGTCCCAGCGGGGATGCCACACGAAGTCGGCCGGGTAGGTGTCGGTGGTCAGCCGCTCCTCGAAACCGTGCAACTGGTCCGGGCCGATGAAGTGCATCTTGCCCGACAGGCAGGTCAGATAGCCGCGGTCGGCCAGGTAGTGAGCGAAGGTGGGTATCTCCACGGACCACTCGGCGGCGTTGTCCCAGGCGCCGATCCGCGCCGGAAGGCAGGAGGTCATCATCACATAGCGCGACGGCCCGCACAGAGGAGAGTTGGTGTAGGCCCAGTCGAAGGTGACCCCCTCGTCGGCCATGCGGGAGATGTGGGGCGCGACCACCACCCGGTGGCCGTAGCTGGGCAGGAAATGAGGCGCCAACTGGTCGGCCATGATCAGGACGATGTTGGGTTTCCTCATGGTTGGCAATCCTAGATGAATTCCGTCCTCTCCGGAGCGTCCGTAACTCGGAGTCGCGCCGCCGCGGGAAAGGGCCTGTCGGCTTGCCCACGCCCGGCGCCCGGGGATGGGCGGGGCGCGCGGGGGATGGTCTTGGGGGGAGGTTTGGGTTTCTATACTGACAAACGGGTGCCTGCTTCAAGTTTTCGCGCATGACCTCTTATTTCGAGAACTATCTGTTCGTGGCTGCCTTTGCCCTTCTGGGGGTGGTGTTGGTGCTGGTCATGCTGGGCGTCGCCTCGATCCTGAGACCCCACAAGCCGACCGCCGCCAAGAGACTCACCTACGAGTGCGGGGTCGACCCGG
>JAPPKR010000147.1 GCA_028819835.1 bacterium
GTACATCACTATCCCGCCGTTGACGTTCAGGTCCTCACCGTTGATGAACACCGCGGCCGGACTGAGCAGGAACAGAACCGCCGATGCGATCTCCTCGGGACGGGCGGGCCTTCCCAGTTGCGCGGTCGCCGCCGCCGCGTCGAGGTCCACCCCCTCCACGAGCCGGCCCGCCTCCACGCCGAAGCCGCTCCGCATCGGGGTGTCGACGTGTCCAGGACAGATGGAGTTGACCGCGATGTCGGGCGCCAACGCCTTGGCCGAGGAGCGGGTCAGGCTGATCACCGCCGCCTTGGAAGAGTTGTATGGGGCGGAGTAGGGGCCGGGGACCTTTGCCGCGTTGGAGGCGATGTTGACGATCCGACCCCCTCCGGCGGCGCGCATCAGGGGGGCGGCGTGCTTGGTCATCAGATAGGTCCCGAACACGTTCACCTTCAACTCCACCTCCCAGTCCTCCCAGGTCATCTCCTCGAACAGGTAGGCCCGCCCGATCGCCGCGCAGTGAGCCAAGCCTGACAGCACTCCTCCGGTTGCCTCCGAGACCTGCCGGTAGCCCTCGGCCACCGACCCCTCGTCGGAGATGTCAGCCACCACGGGTATGGCGGTTCCGGGTCCTCCCATACCTCCGACAGCCTCCCGGAGGCGCTCTTCGGCCAGGTCGAAACACCAGACTCTCCCGCCCTCGGCCACCAGCATCTCGGCCGTGGCCAGACCGATCCCTCGGCCTGCCCCGGTCACGACGAAATCCTTGCCTGCGAAATAACTCATACCGGCCAGATTACCGGCCCATCCAAGCTCGGTTGACAAGCAAGTCCTTTGGCTAAGGCGCAAGGTGACCGTCTATCCGACCTCGGGATCGCTTATTTGGAAAGGAGATGGTCAAGAAGGCTTGCGAGCCAGGAAGCAGTACAGCGGCGTGAAAATCCCGGTCTTCCCGCCCGCCACGTAGGCCTTTGCGGTCCGATCCAGCAGCCTGACGACCTCCGCGGAACCCCTGGGAAAAATCCTGACCACCTCTGCTGCCTTGAATACCTTGATGAGCGCCCTGCGGCCAAGCGGAATCCGGCGCAGGCCGCTGCCCGCTGTTCTGCGCGAGGTTTCCATTGGCTGGTACCACGGTGTTGCCGCCTGGCCGTTCTCCTCGACAGCCCGGTCGATGCCTTCGACGACCTCGAATCCGGCCGCCACAAGGTCCCGGTTCACCTGATCCACTGTGGCGATCTCCGAGAGTGCGATGCCGCGCATCAATTCCTGCTTGATGGCCCGGTGCCGCTTGTTGTCAGGATCGAACCTGTCCGTCATGCACATTTCCTGACCCCAGAACAGGGCTCCGGGCTTCAGCACCCGGTGGATCTCGGCGAACGCTCCCACTTTGTCCGGCGCATGGCACGTCGATTCGATGGCGTAGCCCCGGTCGAAAGTGTGGTCCGGAACAGCCCCCATGTCCATGAAACTGCACTCCAGGTAGTCGACCATGTGATCGAGTCCCGCCTCTGCGTTCAACGACCTCGCCCTGTCAAGCTGAACGCCACTGCGGTTGACCCCGACCACTCTGACACCGGCCTCACGGACCACGCGGCGCATCGGGCCGCCGATTCCGCAACCAACGTCGACCACGTTCATGCCCTCGCGCAAATCCAGTTTGGCGATCATCAGTCGCTGATGCCGGACCTGGGACTCCCCCAGGGTCTCCTGAGGCGAAAGCGGCGCGAAGTGCAGGGACTCACCCCAACCGTAAACCATGAACTCATTGCAAAGGTCGTAGTACTCCTCGACCGTTTCGGTGTGGTCGTAACCCCTCCCGTCGGTCTCGACGGCCGACGTTCTATCGATCCAACCGTCGAAGCGTTGCACCCGACGGGCCACGTCCGTCCCGCGGTGCGCATTATGGAGTCCCCTGTACAGGTCGCGGAGTTTCGCCAACATCATTCAGGGAGCAACGAGAGGGTAATTCAATCTAACGGTCGGCCCCGCCACCGGAATCCCCTTGCCAAGACAGGAGTGGATGCCTGAGTGTGTGTCCATCTGTTTGCCCATGAGTACCTACCTGGGCAACACATCATAGACGTTTCTCAACCACCAGGCGAGAATGCCCGCGAAATCCTACCTGTGGAAGAACCGGGGTAGCCAACGGCCCACCCGAGCCTTGTAGGCGTCGTACTCGGCGCCGAACTTCCGGGACAGGTGCGGCTCTTCGTAGATGCGCACGAATAAGGAGAAGAAGATGAACAGGAAGACCCCGCACCACGCCAGGACCACCGATCCGAAGAGTATGGCCCACCCGGCGATCAGAGTTATCAACCCCACGTACATGGGATTTCGGGTATACCGGTAGAGACCGCGAACGACCAGTCGCTTCGGCTCGTCGATGGGAGCGGGTGTCCCCTTCCCGAACACCACGAAGTCCCAAACACAACGCAGGTACATGGCTGCCCCGATGGCCATCAAACAGACGGCCAGCACCATCAGCGCCCCATCCGCCGGTTCCCGACCCCGCACCAGCAGGGCGGGGACGAGGACCCCGAACCCACCCGGCACGACCAGGGTGAACACCGCTGCTTTCACGTAGAGCTTCATCCGTCCAAATGTACCCGCCGCCGCCCTGGCGTGCTGGTTGGAACGCCCTCTTCAGGCCTGGCCGCCTACCACCAATCGCACGGTGTCACGGGCAATCAGGGATTCCTCGTCGGTGGGGATCACCCATGCCGCGAGCGGGCTCTCGTCGGTGGAGATCCTTCTTTCCCCTCCTCCCTCGTTCCGGGAGGGATCGAAGGCAAGACCCAGGCCCTCCAACCCCTCAAGGACCCTTCGCCGCACCCCCGCGTTGTTCTCGCCGATCCCGCCGGAGAAGACCACTCCGTCGCACGGCGCAGCCTGCACCAGGAACGCCCCCAGGTAGCGGCGGATGCGGTGACAGAAAACCTCCACCGCCAGGGCGGCGGACCGGTCCCCGTCCCGGGTCGCCTCGGCCAGCCTCCGGAAGTCCGACGAGATCCCGCTCAGGCCCAGCAGGCCTCCCTCTCTCTCCAGGCCCCGACGGATCTCGGACGCCGACAGGCCCGCCTCCATGAGGTGAAACACCACCGCCGGGTCCAGGTCGCCGCTCCGGGTGCCCATCACCAGCCCCTCCAGGGGAGTCATCCCCATCGAGGTGTCCACGGCCTCGCCCTTCCGCACCGCGCAGGCCGAGGCGCCCGCCCCCAGGTGGAACGTCACCAGGTTGGGGCGGGGTTTGCCCAGCACAATGGAGGCGCGCTCCACGAGATATCGGTGGCTGATCCCGTGGAAGCCGTAGCGCCTCACTCCGTGTTCGCGCCACCAATGCGCCGGGACCGCGTAGCGATAGGCGCGCTCGGGTAGCGTCGAGAAGAAGGCGGTGTCGAACACCGCCACTCCGGCCGCCTCGGGCAGAAGATCCCCCGCCGCCTCGATGCCGGCCCGGTTGGCGGGGTTGTGAAGGGGCGCCAGGGAGTCAAGCGATTGGATCGTCTCCATCACCCCGGGGTCGATGATCACCGACGCCGAGAATTGCTCCCCGCCGTGCACCACCCGATGGCCCACCCCCGCGATCTCCCGTGAGTCGCCCACCGGGGGGACCGGCCCCCAGTCCGACAACGCCTCGACTATGCGCGACACCCCGGAGCGGTAATTAGTCACCGGAGCTTCCACCGCGGCCTCCCAGTCCCCCACCCGGTGACGATGCCGGGCGCCCGGAGTACCGATCCCCTCAATGATCCCCCCTGCCAGGGCATCGCCCACCTCCACGCCGTACAGCTTGTACTTGATGGACGAACTGCCGCAGTTGATGACCAGTATGCGCATCGGCCCCAACCCTACGGCGTCCCGGCTCGGCTTTCTACTTGAGAAGCGGCTCCCGCGGGAGCCCCAGCATCCGCTCTGCTATCACATTGAGAAGAATCTGGGAGGTCCCCCCTCCGATGGTGAGCGCCGGGGAGAACAGGAACCCCCAGTTCCACACATCGGTCTCCTCTCCGAAGGGGCCACGGTCGGTACGCATCCCGTCGGCGCCGGCCAGGTCCTTGGCCAGGTTCATGATCCGCTGCCCGGCCCGATCCGCCATCAGCTTCTTGACCTCGGCTATCGCCCCCGGCTCCCGCCCGGCCACCAGGTCGGTGAGGATCCGCAGGCCGATGAGGTGGATGATCTTGTCCTCGGTGTACAGCCGGGCAAGCTCCTGGCGGTGGGCCTTTCGGTCGATCCCTGCCGCGCTGGCCCGCTCCAAGAGATCGTGGACGCTGGGCCCCATCCCCCAGATCGCCCCTCCCCCCGACAGCGCCACCCGCTCGTTGGCCAGGGTGTAGCGGGCGGCCCGCCATCCGGCGTGGAGTTCCCCCACCACGTTCTCGGCGGGAACCCGCACGTCGGTGAGGAACACCTCGTTGAAGTGCCGGTTCCCGGTCATCTCGATTATCGGGCGGATCTCGATCCCGGGCTGTTCCATGGGGCAGATGAACCAGGTGATCCCCCGGTGCTTGGGCGCGTCGGGGTCGGTCCGGGCCAGAAGCATCCCGTACCGGGAGACCTCCGCCCCGCTGGTCCAGATCTTCTGGCCGTTGATTACCCATTCGTCTCCGTCTCGTTCGGCGCGGGTCTGAAGGGACGCCAGGTCGGAGCCGGAGTTGGGCTCCGAGAACAACTGACACCACTGCTCCTCGCCGGTGAGGATCGGCCACAGGTGCCGTTCCTGCTGGGCGGCGTTGCCGAAGTTGAGAAGGGTCGGCGCCGCCCAACCCAGGGCGATGGCGTTCTCGGGGCGACCCACGCCCGCCGAGGCCAACTCCTCGTCGATGATCAGTTCCTCGAGGACATCGGCGCCCTGCCCGTACGGCTCGGGGAATCGGGGCTTCACATAACCCGCCCTCGCCAACTGCTCGGGGCTGGGATCGGGATGGTCGGAGAGCCAGTCGCGGACCCGCAGGCGCCTGGGATCATCGGCCGGGGCCAAGGCGAAATCCACTCCAAACTCTCCTTCCTGCGTCGTCCGTGTGCGTCGCTGGTGATTGTAGAGACGAAGGAGGGAGAATGAAGATGACCGGCCAATCCGACCTCTCTTCTTCCGCGGGAGGCAGAATGGGAGTGTCGATAAGCCACACGTCCTCCGGGACACGGCCAAGGAGGTGCCTGATCGACACCGAAGAGATCACCCGAAGTCTGACCGACGCCCGGTCGGCCACCCTGGGAACCGTCGACCGCGCGGGCCGGCCACACCTGGTCCCGATCGTGTTCGCCTACCGCGAAGGGCGTCTCTACACCGCCGTGGACCGCAAGCCCAAGTCAACCAGCCGGCTCAAGCGGCTCCGCAACATCGAGGCCAACCCCGGTGTCTCGGTGCTCCTGGACGGCTACGACGACGATTGGACCCGGCTGTGGTGGATCAGGATCGACGGCTCAGCGAGGGTTATCGACTCCGGCCCGGCCTTCCGGGAAGGAATCGCCCTCCTCACCCGCAAGTACCAGACCTATGTCGCCCAGCCTCCACCGGGTCCGGTCATAGAGGTCCGGATCGAGACGATCAGAGCCTGGTCGGCCACCTGACCCGTGACTGATTCAACTTGCCAAATGTTGGCAATTGCCTGCTACGGAACCGACTTGGAAAGGCAACTTGAGAATAGGCAAATCCCAGGTGGGAAGACCACAGCCCCTAGCGGTGAAGGGGAACATCGACTTCGCAGAATCTCCAAAACTCTTTCCGAAAGGGTGGCCGTCTGCCAGGAGGGTCGTGTGTCCAATGAAGTGCGACGTCCCAACTGAGTATGGGAGGAACCGGCTCCCGGTGTCTCTTACCCCCGAGATACCAAAACTCATAATGAGTTCTGTCTGACCCCCCAAACACAACTCTTCGTTCAAGACCCGCGGGGGCCCTACATCTTGCTATCAACTCGAATTGCGCCATCTCTGTTAGAAGAGATTCGGTGTTTATGGTCTCTTTGGCCCGGTAAAAGTCAATCGGTCCTCTTCGCCTCCTACCCCTTGGAGAGAATGCTGTGGCTTCGTAGCCAGTGCCAGCGCGGGCATCAAGGAGGTAGTGAGTCCCCTGCGGGCCGTTATGGCGACTCATAATCAGTACCGCGGAGGCGAATTTTCGGAAAGAGGGACCTTGATAGACCCTGTCGTTCGGCGGTTGTTTGGCGGCTAGCTCAATGGCCCTCTTCGCCATTGCCTCCCGTTGGGCCCGGTGTTGCCTCCACAGATGATGAAAGGCGAGGGCTTCCCTCTCCATTGTCAAGAAGGCCTGCTGCTTCTCCCGCCGCACACATTCATGGCATGTCCAGTTGGCGGCAAAGCAGGTAGCGCACTTAGCCAGACTGCACACCCTGCATCTGCCTTTTGCCAGAACGCCACAGTCGCAAAGGGCGCCGAATCCAAAAGTAGTAGTCCGGCCGGACATAAGTGACACTTCAGATTAGAAGCCCCCAGCTTGAAGGGACCTGTGTTTTCCTAAGATCAGCCAATCCCTATAGGCAGCCTGAATCAGTGGACCGGCTCCTGCGGGGGTGAAAACCCGCCAATGAGACATTCCCCTTGCCTCGCCGAGTTCTTTACTCCGGCAGGCCCTTGGCCATCAGCGGCCTGCAGAAGGAGACCTCCGGTGGCGAGGCCAGGAGTTCAGCCATCTCCTCCACCGCTCCGGCAGCCCATTCGGCGTGGGTTGCCAGCGCCTCCCGGCTGGCGTACACCTCGTAGGCCCAGAAGGCGTCGGGATTGCGGAAGTCGACCTGCCAGGAGAAGACCAGCGTCCCCTCCTCATCCTGCACCCGTTCAAAGTGCTCCGTGAGGCGAGCCTGCAGTTCCTCCCGCCTTCCCTCGGCGGCCACCAGCTTGGCAACAACGGCAATTCGACCCACGAGCCAAAGCCTAGATGACCTTGCCCACCCTACCTCCGGTTGCCAGTGACCCAACCCGACGAGCGGCCAATTGGCCGGGCACTTTCATGTTCGGACCCCCTGCGGGCCCATAAATCCATCCGTTTTTCACACCTTTTTCCTTACACTGCCAGAAAATGCTCGGTTGTTTCTCGCGAAAACTCAATCGTTTCTCGCGAAAATCGGCTCTAACGCTGGCGGCAATCGTGATGGTTTGCATGGCGCCATTGTCCGGCTTGGCCCTGGCCGACCCGCTTCACAATGTTCCCGACGAGTACCTTGCTGACCTCGAATTGGTCCGGGTCCAAGCCCTTCTGGCCGACAAGGGCTTCTACCGGGGACCGGTGGACGGGTTCCAGAGGGAGGAGATGCGCCATGCCATCCTGGCCTTTCACAAGGCGGCCGATCTGGATCGTGTCCCCACCTTGATGCCCGGTGACATGGAAGTCCTATCGGCATGGGAACCGCAGATTCCGGACGCGGCGGATCAGCCCAACAGGGTGGAGGTGGATCTCAAGCGCCAGGTGCTGCACCTCGTCGAAGAGGGAAGGGTGGTGGCCACCCTGCCCATATCCAGCGGGAGCGGAAAGAGGTACTTCAGCAGCGTTCCGGGGTTCGGGTGGGCCTGGGCGTTCACCCCTCAGGGGAGTTTTCGCATCCAGGCGCACATACCCGGATGGCGGTACGCAGGCCTGGGCGCCTTGTACCGGCCCTGGTATTTCAAGGGAGGGTTCGCCATACATGGCTCGACCAGCGTTCCCTCCTTCCCTGCTTCCTACGGGTGCATCAGGGTTACTATCGAGGACGCCGACTGGCTGTCCGAGCGTCTGTCCATCGGGTTCCGGGTCAACGTGAGAAACACCATTCCTCGAGAAGATCCTCCTCCCCCGCCGGTCATGCCATCTTTCACCTACCCTCCAAGCATGTACTCCTGATCGAGCAACCGGGCAAGGCCACCACGGAACCTACCGAGACAGGGCGGCCTACCACCCATTCATTCTGAGCTTTGATCGAAACGGACCGAGACTTCCGACGCCCGGCGTCGGCTCATCACTAAGAAAGGGCAGATCACACGCTCAGGTGGTGAGGATGCAGGCGGAGTTGTTGGCCTGGGCGCCGTATACCTCGGTGATGGCCTTGGTGGCGCCCTCCACCTGACGGGCGCCTGCCGTCCCGCGGAGTTGCCAGGTGACCTCGACGATCTGGAGGATGCCCTGGGCCATGGTCGCCTCCCCGAAGGACGAGAACCCGCCGCTGGGGCACACCGGCAACCGTCCCCCCAGCGCGGTCTCGCCCGCGTCGAGGAGTTTCTCGGCCTCGCCCGGGTCGCAGAACCCCATGGTCTCCAGGTATTGCAACTCGTGCCATGAGGAGTTGTCGGGCAACTCCACGAAGTCCATGTCCTCGGGCCCCAGGCCGGCCTGCTCGTAGGCCATCTGGGCGGCCAGGCGGCTCTCGGAGAGTAAAGGCGCGGTGGCGGCCCCGTCGGAGGCGGCCGCCAGAAGCGGGATGCGGATGGTTGGATCGCCGAACTCGCCAGAGGCCAGGGAACATGCCGCAACCTTGACCAGCGGGCTCACTCCCAACCGGCGGGCTTTCTTGTCACTGACCAGCACCACCGCGGCGGCGCCGT
>JAPPKR010000288.1 GCA_028819835.1 bacterium
CTGCTTGACCATGCCGTGGGCGCCGTTGTTGAAGACAGCCACCTTGACGGGGATCCCGTGGGCGGCGGCCGTGATCAATTCCTGGAAGGTCATCTGAAAGCACCCGTCGCCGTCAACTGCGTAGACGAGTTCATCCGACATCCCTGCCTTGGCGCCGATCGCGGCGGGGACGGCGAAACCCATGGTTCCCAGGCCCCCGGAGTTGATCCAGCGGCGCGGACGATCGAAATTCCAGAATTGCGAGGCCCACATCTGGTGCTGGCCGACTCCCGCCACCAGGATGGCGTCCCCTCCGGTAACCCTGGCCAACTCATCTATCACGAACTGGGGCTTGATCGGGCCGTCCGGTTGCTGGTCGTAGGAGAGGGGGTACTTGGTCTGCCATTCCCGTATGGTTTCCCACCACTCTTGATTGGCGACCGGGGAACGGTCTCCCCAGGCCTTGATCATCTGCGTCAACACCCGGCGGGCGTCCGCCACGATCGGGATGTCCGCGGTTCGCACCTTTCCTATCTCGGCGGGATCGACATCGGCGTGGATTATCTTTGCGTCGACCGCGAAGTGATTTGGGTCGCCGGTCACCCGGTCGTCGAAGCGGACCCCGAAAGCGGCCAGGACATCGCACTTTTGCATGGAGGTGATGGCTGTGTAATTGCCATGCATCCCCGGCATTCCCAGACACAACGGATGGCTGTCGGGTATGGCGCCCCTTCCCATCAGGGTGGTCACCACCGGGATATTGGTGATCTCCGCGAACCGGGTCAATGCCTCGGAAGCTTCAGACTTGATAATGCCTCCCCCCACATAGAGCACCGGCCGCCGGCTGGCCGCCAGCATCTCGACTGCTTCCTTCACCCGCCGCGGATGGCCGTCCAAAGTGGGCTTGTAACCGGGAAGTTCCAAATCTTGTGGTGGATGCCACTCAGTCTCCTGATTCAGCACATCCTTGGGCAGATCTACCAACACCGGCCCCGGCCGACCGGAGGAGGCAAGGTGAAAGGCTTGGTGGATGACGGTTGGGATGTCGTCGGGATCGGTGACAAAGTAGTTGTGTTTTGTGGTGGGCATGGTGATCCCGACCGTGTAGGCCTCTTGGAAGGCGTCGTTCCCGACTGCGTGGGTGGGGACCTGTCCGGTGATGGCAACCATGGGCACAGAGTCCATCAGCGCGTCTGCCAGAGGGGTAACCAGGTTGGTCGCCCCCGGTCCCGATGTGGCGACGCATACGCCCACGCGGCCGGTGGCCCATGCGTAACCGGCCGCCATATGGCCGGCGCCTTGTTCGTGGCGGGCCAGGATGTGGCGGATGGGGCTGGAATAAAGGGGGTCGTAAGCGGGGAGGATTGCTCCGCCCGGAATGCCGAATATCAGATCGACGCCCTCGTGTTCCAGCGAGGAGATGAGCGATTGCGATCCGGTGATTGTTGTCATGGTGGTTGGCTTTCGTGAGGCTTACAAAGAGAAATCCCTCCTTTTGGGGAGGGATTCAGCGCACACGCGGTTTATGCGCGTACGCTATTCGAGTACCAGCAACAGGTGGATGTTTCTCATTGATTGGACATTATGGTCTCTTGTTCGCAACCTTGCAACTCGAAAAAGGGATTTTGATGGCCCGTTGATGATTATGGAAGTGCACATAGCCCCGGTAGCCGTATCTTTAAAGGGGTGAAGAGAGCCCTCCATCAATGAAATTTCGGCCTGAAGACTTTCGGCTTGCTTTGGAGGAGGCCCGGAGGGTGATCAAGGCTATGCGACCGGATGAGGTACCCCACAATCTCCGCAGGACCCGCAGTTCTTCGTCGCGGAGGCTTACGCCCATCGAGGCCCAGGCACTCTTCCGGGAACTCGAAAGAGACGCAGGCTTTCGCCAAGCCACCCTGAGCGGTTGGGACGCTGCCAGAGAGAACAGGACCGATCCCCGGACCGCCGCCTCGGTGCTGTTTCTGGAGAGGTCGGAGGGCTGGGAGTTCCGTGCCCGGGGTCATTTGGCCGAGGTAGAGCGGCAAGAGGCCCTATCGGACGCCGACGGGCTCAGGGCGAGCCTAGGGGAGGCGCAGTCGGAAGTGAGGTTGCTCAAGAGCCAGTTGGCTGAACAGCGGCGGCTGGCTGAGAAGGGCACACGACAGCGCACCGATCAGTTGAGAAGGGACCTGAGGCGCGCCCGGGAGCGAATCTGCCAACTGGAGAGAAAGGTCTCAGAGGGGAGCAAGGAGTCGGCCAGATGGGAGAGGGAGACTAACGCAGCCTGGGACGAACTGACCGAGGCCGACCGCCGGTATGACGAACTGCGCAGGCGATACAGTTCGAAGACGAAACCTGTTCCCGCTCGTTCGAGCCCCGGCACCGGGGGAGAAGTCGGATTCAGCCGAGATCCCCTGGAAGCGGCTCGGATGTTGGATCAGATGATGAGCTTCTGGGAGGTGGGCTCGGATTCCCAGCCCGAACGGGACGAGACGCGTCCCGGGCTGCTGGAGCTGCCACCGGGCGTGGATCCCAAGTCGGGTGGGGCGATGCAGTGGATTTATTACGAAGCTCCCCGGCTGATCCTGGTGGTGGATGGGTGGAACGCCGCTCACTACTGGAACTCTCACCGGCACGTTCCCGGCAAACCGGACCCGCGGACGATTGAGTTCATCACCAACAAACTGGACAATCTGGCCGAGTACTCGATCGGCCGCCACCAGGTCCTCTTCTACCTGGACTCCCGTCATGTGAGCGGGTTGGACCCAGACTGGGACAACCGCTTCAGAAGCCGTCGCCTGACCGGCTTCTACGTGGAGGACGCCGATGACGCCATCGCCAGGGAAGCCGCCGGGCGGACGGGGGAGAGGGTGGCGGTCATCACCAGCGACAACGGTCTGGCGGAACGTAGCCGGACGCACGGCGCGGTCATTCTGGCTTCGGAGGCGTTGGCGGAGTGGATGGCAAGCTCGCCGGTCTGACCGCCCGACTGACCGCCCTGGCCGCGGAGGTGGGACTGGACAGGGTCGGGGTCTGTACCGCCGATCCATTCGCCGCCACCCGGCTCACCATCGGTTCTCGCAAGTCCACGGGGATGTCGGCTCGGCTGGGTTTCACTTTCACCGATCCTGACGTCTCCACCGACATCCGCCGCTCCTTCCCCTGGGCGGAACGACTGGTGGTTGGGATACGGTCGTACCTTCCTGATGCAGGCGATCCGGGCCCGGCTCTGCCGGGGCGGGGACGGGTGGCCCGTTTCGCGGTCACCGACGCCTACCAACCCCTCCGATCGGGCCTAGAGAGATTGGCTGTCGAACTGGGGGAGGCCGGGTTCCGCTCCGAGGTGCTGGTTGACGATTCCCGCCTGGTGGACCGGGCGGCGGCGGTGAGAGCCGGGGTGGGGTGGTGGGGGAAGAGCACCATGGTCCTGTCGCCGGGAGTGGGACCCTGGTTTCTGATCGGATCGGTTGTAACCGACGCCCGACTGCCGGTCTCCGAGCTCATGGAGCGGAACTGCGGGAGTTGTGTGGCATGCCTTCCCGCCTGTCCAACCGGGGCCCTGGTGGCACCCGGTGTGCTGGATGCCCGGTTGTGCCTGGCGGCGTTGGCCCAGAGTCCGGGAGTCATACCTCGGGATCTGCGCCCCCTTATGGAAGACCGCCTCTACGGGTGTGACGAGTGCCTCACGGCCTGCCCTCCCGGCTCCCGCCTGCTGGACCGGGCTGCCTCTCGGCGGGGATCGGTGGATCTGGTGGAGCTTCTGCGGACCCCGGACCGGGAGTTGACCGGCCAGTTCGAGCACTTCTATCTCCCCTCCCGCCGTCCCCGGGTGTTGCGCCGCAACGCCCTGGTGGCCCTGGGCAACACCGGGACGGTAGAACACCTCAACCTGGTCGCCGGCTATCTGGGCAGTCCCGACTGGATGCTTCGGCTCCACGCGGCGTGGGCGGTCCATCGCATGGGAGTAAGGCTGTCCATTCGCCGGGCGGAGATGTTCCTCCGACACGCCGCTTCCCGGGAGAGGTCCCCGGAGGTAAGGGAGGAATTGACCCTGGCCGGGGTCGACCCGTGAGCAGCGGCAGCTTCGAAGGAGAGTTAGCGCTCAGGGCTCGCTAGTTTCTGCGGTTATGAAGGTCGATTCGCGACTGGTTCTGCTGGCTGTCCTCGCCGCAGGGGTGATCGCCCTGGGATGGACCTGGCTGACCTCCGAAGACCCTGAGGAGGTAACGCTGGAGACGGAGGCGGCCCTGGAGACGACCACCACCTCTTCGGCGTCAACCACGGTTGCGGTTGAAGAGCAGGACGCCGCTGCGGTTACCACCGCGACGACTGCTCCGGCGACCACGGTCCCCGCTACCACCACAACCGTTGCTCCGACGACCACCACAACCTTCCCGACCCCCGAGGTGCTGGGAGAGGTCCATCCTCGACTGGTGGACATCGATGGCTGGTTGCAGTCGGAGGTCGAGACACTCGAGGATCTGCGCGGCAAGGTGGTCGTGGTGGAGTTCTGGACCTTCGGCTGCTACAACTGCAAGAACCGCATCCCGTACACCCAGGAGATGTACGCCAAGTACCGCGATCAGGGTATGGAGATCGTCGGCATACATTCCCCCGAGTTCAAATACGAAGAAGATGTGGACAACATCAAGAAGGCCCTGGTTGACCTGGGGGTCACCTGGCCGGTGGTGCTGGACACCAGACGCAGGACCTTCTGGGAGTGGCAGGCGGGCGGCACGGCCTACTGGCCGCGTACCTACGTGCTGGACCGGGAAGGCCGGGTTCGCTTCGACCACATCGGGGAAGGCAAGTATGGCGAGTTGGACCAGACCGTGGCTTTCCTGCTCGCAGAGGAGATGTGAGCCTCTTCGCGGAGGGGATCCGCTCGAGCGTCCTGGCCTGCTCCTACTCTGTCCTGCTGGTGGGCTTGGCGCTGGTGGTGCTGAGACGGAAGGACCGCATGGGGGCGCTGGGCATGTTTGCCGGGTTCGCCATCCTGTCGGCCTGGATCAGGGCGGCGGGCATCTCCAATCTCCTGGCGGGGCGGGTGGCGACGGTACTGCTGGCGATCGGGGGACTGGCGCTGGCGCTGATGGTGAACCGCCGGCCTGCCGGCCTCGCCGGGTCGGCTCTTTTGGGAACATTCGCCGGCGCCACGTGGTTTCCATGCGTGGGAGAGGAACTGGGAACGGTGCTTACCCGGGCGCAGGATGAGCCGGGCGCGGCGCTCTGGTTGTTGGGGGTGTATCTGATCGGAGTGATGATCCCGCTGGTAGCCATCCTGGCCGTGGTTATGTACCTTCCGGTTGTCCGCATTTGGATGGACGGCCGGTGGGTGGCAATAGGGGCCAAGGCGGCGCTGGCGGCGATTGGAGTCCTGGTCTTGACTGACCACTACGACACGTTGCTCTCCACCCTGGCCCGGTGGTCGGCTACTTGGAGTGGGTATTCGGTTCTGGAATGAGGGTCTCTCCGAACCCCGGGGAGGATCCTTGTTCAGTGGCCGGGGCTTATCATCGGCATATGTCGCTCAAGATTCAATCTCAAGACGTAACCGAGGGTCCCGCCCGCGCCGGAGCGCGCGCCATGCTGCGGGCGGTGGGCCTGTCCGATGAGGACTTCACCAAGCCGCAGGTAGGCGTGGTTTCGGCGGGGAACGAGGTCACGCCCTGCAACATCACCGGCCCGGTCCTCGCTGAGCGGGCCAAGGAAGGGGTACGGGTCGGGGGCGGCGTGGGGCTCTCGTTCGCCACTATCGCGGTCTCGGACGGCATCTCGATGGGCCACGAGGGGATGCGAGCCTCGCTCGTCTCCCGGGAAGTGATCGCCGACTCGGTGGAATTGATGGTGCACGCCGAGCGATTCGACGCCCTGGTGACCATCGCCGGATGCGACAAGTCCCTGCCGGGCATGCTCATGGCGGCGGCCCGCTCGAACCTGCCCGCGGTGTTTCTGTATGGCGGGTCGAGCCTGCCCGGCCGCTACCGTGGCCGTGACATCTCCATCGTGGATGTCTTCGAGGGGATCGGCGCCGAGTCCCAGGGGCGGATCAGCGCCGAGGATCTTGACGAGATCGAACGCAACGCCTGCCCGGGCGCCGGTTCCTGCGCGGGGATGTTCACAGCCAACACCATGGCCTCGGTGGGAGAAGCGATCGGGATGTCCCTCCCCGGGTCGGCGTCGGTTCCCGCGGTCGACACCCGCTTGGGCGTCTATGCGCGCCAGAGCGGCGAGGCGGTGATGAATCTCCTCAGGGAGGGAATACGGCCCCGCCAGATCATGACCCGGCCGGCATTCGAGAACGCCATCACCACCGTGATGGCGCTGGGCGGTTCCACCAACGCGGTTCTCCATCTGATGGCTCTGGCGCATGAGGCGGGAGTGGAACTGGAACTGGAGGACTTCGACCGTATCAGCCGCCGGACTCCCCACATCGGCGACCTGAAGCCGTTCGGCAGGTATCACATGGTCGACGTCGACCATCTCGGAGGGGTTCCCGTGGTGTTGAAGGTCCTGTTCGAAGAGGGGTTGCTGCATGGCGACTGCGTGACGGCCACGGGTAAGACCATGGCGGAAAACCTCAGGGATGTGAGGGTCCCGACCGACCAGGACGTGCTGCGTCCCGCCTCCGATCCCATCGCAGCCGAGGGCGGCATCGCCATCCTGCGAGGCTCCCTGGCGCCGAAGGGAGCCGTGGTCAAGGTGGCCGGGGTGGCCCTCGAGGTGTTCGAGGGTCCGGCCCGGGTCTTCGACGGGGAACAGGGCGCCTTGGCGGCGCTCTTCTCGGGGAACATCCATCCCGGGGAGGTGCTGGTGATCCGGACCGAGGGCCCGCGCGGCGGCCCGGGCATGCGGGAGATGCTTGCCATCACCGCGGCGATCAAGGGAGCGGGATTGGGGTCGGAGGTCCTGCTGATAACGGACGGGCGTTTCTCGGGCGGCACCACCGGCCTGTGCATCGGCCACGTCGCCCCCGAGTCCGAGGTGGGAGGGCCGATCGGCCTGGTGGAGGAGGGGGACCGCATCAAAGTGGATGTGGCTGCCCGCCGACTGGACCTCCTGGTGGCAGATGACGTGCTGGAGGAGAGGAGGGCGGGGTGGAAGCCGGCCCCGGTCCGGTATCCCTCCGGCGCCCTCGCCAAGTACGCCAACCTGGTGGGCGGCGCGGAGAATGGAGCGGTCACCAACCACTTTTAGATTTGTCGTGTTGCTGGTTTCGGACATCCATGGCCGCTTTTCCGCCCTGGCGGAGGTGGCTTCCAGGGGGGAGCCCCTTCTCGTCCTGGGGGACCTGATCAACCTGGTGGATTACCGGACCGGGGAAGGCATCTTCGCCGAAGTCCTCGGCATCGACTTCGCCCGCAGAATCGCCGCCTCCCGGGGAGGTTCGAGGTTCGAGGAGATGCGGTCGCTGTGGGCGGAGAGAGTCGGTGACCGCTACGAGTGGTTCCGCGCTGCGTTGAGCGTGGAAGTGAAGAAGCAATACCGGCTGATGCGGGAAGCTCTGGAGGCGTCCGAGTCGTACGTGACCTACGGGAACGTCGACCGCCCGGAACTGTTACGCCAGAGCCTCCCGGAGGGTTCCAGGTTCGTGGATGGGGAGGTGGTGGTGATCGAAGGCCACCGGGTGGGCTTTGCCGGTGGAGGGTTGACCACTCCGATGAATGCTTCCGGGGAGGTTTCGGACCGGGAGATGGCGGACAAGCTGGCCGGACTGGGGGAGGTGGACATTCTCTGCACCCATCTCGCCCCCGCTGTGCCGGCCCTGCACTTCGACGTGGTGACCGGAAGGTTCGAGAGGGCTTCCCGTCCGATTCTCGACTATCTGCTCGAGGTGCGTCCTCGCTACCACTTCTTCGGGGATGTCCACCAGCCACAGGCCCACCAGTGGCGGGTGGGATCCACGCTGTGTCGCAATGTCGGATATTTTCGCGCCACCCGCCGGCCGGTGAGGCTCTCGGCGGATGGAGTGGCCGACGGCCTTCGAGCGGAGATCGGATGAGCGGGGAAGGCAGACGGTTCGCAGATGGTCGGCACCTGTTGGTGACCACCATTGCAGGGTTGGCTTCTGGTCTGCCACAGTTTGCCAAGTTGGTGGCCCGGCTCTCTCGGGACCCAAGGGTCCCGGTGCGCGCCAAGCGCGTGGCGGCGGGTCTGGCCGTTTACGCGGTGGTTCCCATGGACCTGATCCCGGATGTGATCCCGGTGGTTGGGCTGGTTGATGACTTGCTGGCGGTGGTCGTGGCCTTGGCGGTGCTCATCGAGGCAGCGCCCGATGAGGTGGTGGCCGAGCACTGGGACGGAGAACCGGAGGCGCTGGGACGGATACTCCTGGGGGTGGGGCTGCTGATCGATTTCATGCCCAGGAGGGTGCGGTGGATGATCCGGTGGCTGGTGGGAGAGTGACTCCGGGGCAATGAACCTTCCCGTCTGGACGGTGCTGCCTCTCTTTCAGTCGTCTCCCCGGGAACTCACCGGGATGGTGAG
>JAPPKR010000222.1 GCA_028819835.1 bacterium
TCCGCTCCAGCGCGGCCAGTCCCATGCGCAGCAGGCCAGCGATCACCAGCAGAGTTGTTCCTGCCCAGACCAGCGTCATCTTCGTCTCAGCCCCTCTCTAGCCAGATGCCGGCGCTCCCTCTTCTCCATCACCTCGGCGTCGCCGTCCGAGTCATGGGTGTAGCCCAACAGGTGCAGCACGCCATGCACAACCATCAGGCCCATCTCCTCGGAGAAACGGGTTCCCACGCGTGCCGCCTGGCGGCACACATAGTCGGGGGCTATGACAACGTCCCCCAGATGCAGCGGCGGGCCCCTCTCCCCGCCCCCCGGGCTCCCCTCCCCCGGGTCGATCACCTGGAGAGGTAGCGCCAGAACATCGGTGGGACCCCTATTGCCGCGGTGCAGATAATTCATCTCCGCCATCTGCTCTTCGGGGACCAGGGTCACATCCACGAGACAGCCACGGCCGTATCCCTCCCCGGTCAGCACACCTCCCGCCAGGCGCCCCAGGAGACCATGATCCACCGATGAGTCCTGCTCGTCGATGATCTGCACGTTCATCTACGAGCCTCGCCGCGCGGATCGGGAGGTTCCTCGGGATTGTTAGATGAAGGGTCTTCCATTCAGGGGAAGTTAGGGTATTGGATGCGCTGATGGTAGTGGCCCGACATGGCCTCTATAAAGGCATTCCGGATGGTTTGAATGTCGGCGAACGTCAGAGATGCCTCGTTCAACTGCAAATCGGACATTTTCTCCCTAATTATCCCGTCAGTCACCGCTGCGATGGCCTGAAGGGTCGGTTCGGATGGCGAGCCCTCTCCCGGGGTGGACTGGAAGGCTGCGCGGCACGCTCCCTCCACCGCGTCGGCCAGCATCAGGATAGCCATCTCCTTGGACCGGGGCTTCTGCCCGACGTGTCGATAGTCGTCCACGTTGACATTCTCCTCCCCGTAGAGCCCCATGGCCTTGTTGTAGAAGAAGCGCATGACGCCGGTGCCGTGGTGGGTGATGATCCCCGCCGCCACCGATGACGGGATCCGATGGCGGGCCGCCAACTTCATTCCGTCGGTCACATGACGCCGGATAACCTTCGCCGACTCTTCGGGACTCATCTGGTCGTGCGGATTGACCGTTCCGAATTGGTTCTCGATGAAGAGCGAGGGATGCTCGGTCTTGCCGAGGTCGTGGTAGTAGGCGGCCGCCCTTGCCAGGAGATTGTTGGCGCCTATCGCGGAAGCGGCCGCCCCGGCCAGGGTGCCCACCATCAGGGAGTGGTTGAATGTACCGAACGCCTTCTCCTGGAGAAGTTGCAGGGCTGCATGATTGCGGTCGGTGAGGTCCAACAGCCGGAGTGTGGTGGTGACATCGAAGATGCTTTCGAAGAAGGCCATGGCCGCCAGCGCCACCAGGGCGGCGATCAAAGAGGAGGCGAAGGCCAGCACGGCAGCCTGCAGCATGGTCCCCGTCGGCGACTCATTGATGCTGGTGTGAAAGATCCAGGCCGTTGCAGCGGCGATCACTGCCAAGGCAGCCGCCGAGATCGCCACCGAGTTGCGAAACGCCCGCCGGCTGGAAACGGCAGATACGAAGCCCACCGGCGCCAGGGTGGCCAGAAGGGCATAGACGGTGGCGCCGGCGTCGCCGGTGCCAACCGCGGTGACCACCGCCAGAATCACCGCCATCAAGATCCCGAAACGGTGGTCCAGAAGGACGGCCGCGAAGTAGCCGAAAGCGACCGCAGGGAACACATATACACCTACTTCATAGCCGAACACCTCCCCCACGAAGGTCACAAACCTCACTGCTCCCGAAGCAAGCACCGTAAGCAGCCCGAAAAGGGTGAGCAGGTGGACCTGATCCCAAAGGTCGGTACGGTAGCGGGAGAGGTACAGAGCCAACACGGCCACCACCGCCCCGAGCACCACCAGGACCCCCGCCTCCCGCACCGGCCTCCCGGTGGCCGCGCCGGTCTGGTCGATGGCATCGATGATCAGCCCGGTGAGCGGCTCCCCTTCACCGACAATCGGCTGTCCGGACCGATAGGAGACCGTCACCTCCCCCTGGGCGTCGCGGGCTTCGGAGCGCAATTGTTCGGTGGCGCCGGTGTCGAGCAGGGAGTTGGGCCGCAGGAAGGAAGCGGCGATGTCCGAGGCGGCCTCACCGGCGGCCGGGTGGCGAACATCTCCTATGAAAACCACCGGTGGATCCGAGAGGATCCGGCTCTGGGCGGAGAGAAGTTCCTCGCTCTTGATCTCCTCCGCGAATGAGTCGGCTATCAGGGTAAGAGCGGCCTGCTCGATCTCCACCAGACCGGGAGGTTCTCCCAGGGCCTGCCGGATTACATCCTCTGTAGCCACCTCCACCATGGTGACAACCGAACTCTCGTCCAGTTGGGGATAGGAACGAAGGAGTTCGGGGACCTGCAGCGTTGCCGGGCGGGTCAGCGGTGTGAAGGGTACCGGAGGGATCGTGCACGCCGCGCCGATCCCCAGACACACGATCTGCTGGGTCCGCCGCGGCAGAAAGACCGTGAAGTCAGGGGGAAGGTCCGGATCGGAGCTGTCGATTGTCACCTCCCACACCCCTTCGGGGACCTCCAGGCTGAAGTCCCCGTTGGCTTGGGTCTGGGTATCGTGTCCCTCCCCGGAGGGAGCCAGCGCCCGTACGGTCACCAGTTCCACCCCTACCTCCGGATAGTCGCCGGACTCGGTGACGAAGGAGTCGGCGTTGAAGTCCAGGAACACCCGGCCCACCAGGGTTACGGTCGCCGGGGGAGGAAGAGTGGTGGTGGTAGTTGTGGTCACCGCCGAGGTGGTGGTGGTAGGAGCAACAGTGGTGGATGTGGTTTCGCCGGCGGGGTCTTGGGCGCCTGCGGCCGGTCCCCCCGCGTCTTCGACGGCCGGCGGAGCCTCATCCGGCTCGGTCTGGGAGGCAGGGTCGGCGGTTGTTGCCGGGACCGTCGTGGTGGTGGTGGTTGCCGGGACCGTCGTGGTGGTGGAGGGAGGGGGGACGGTCGTAGTGGTGGTGCTGGTTGGAGGAAGGGAGAGGGTATCCAGCCACTCCGGCTGCGCGCCGAGCACCCCCCTTCTCACCGCCGCGAACAGATCCGACAGGTCATCGCTCACCTGCTGTTCGATGCTCTCGTTCCGGCTGGTGACGCCGTCGATCTGCTCCGCCGCTGTATCGCGTAGGGATCGGGTTGCCTCGCGGTCGACGACCTCGCTGTTGCGCTGGGCCACGTAGGGCCGGGTGGCCAGGTCGCCCTCGACCAGTTCCACTTCCCCGCTGGCGGCGCCCACGGTCAAAGTGGCCCAGGAGAGCATTACCGTCGACACCAGGACCAGCCATCGGATCAGCGTCCTCTCCCACGGCGCCGGAGACCGGTTACCGGAAGCGGTCATGGTTTGGTTCCCCCGATCCGTCCCGGCTCCTGAGGAAGTTGCTCTTCTCATAGCTCTGATAGGCATCGATTATGTCGGCCACCACCCGGTGGCGCACCACGTCCCGGCTGGTCAGCTCCACGAAAGCCACCCCGGGGATGTCGCGGAGGATGTGGCGGACCACGCTGAGCCCCGAAGAGCGGTTGGAGGGGAGGTCTGTCTGGGTGAGATCGCCGGTGATGATCATCTTGGAGTTGAAACCGAGCCGGGTGAGGAACATCTTCATCTGCTCGGGGGATGTGTTCTGCGCTTCGTCGAGGATCACGCATGCGTCGTTTAGAGTGCGACCCCTCATGTAGGCAAGAGGGGCGATCTCGATGGTGCCCCGCTCGATCAAGCGGGACGTCTCCTCGGGACCGAGCATTGTCCACAGGGCGTCATAGAGGGGGCGCAGGTAGGGATCGACCTTGGCGGACAGGTCCCCGGGCAGAAAGCCCAGCCGCTCCCCCGCCTCCACCGCTGGACGGGTGAGGACGATTCTCCGACAACTCCCCTGCACCAGCGCCTCCACTGCCGCCGCCATCGCCAAATAGGTTTTTCCGGTGCCGGCCGGACCCACCGCGAACGTGGCGGTGTTCTCCCGGATGGCTTGGACATAGAGCAGTTGGCGATGGGTCTTGACCCTCACCAGCCTGCCGCGCCCCACCGACAGTGTCTGGCTCAGCACCCCGGCCGGATCGGGAAGCTCGTCGCGCACCATTTGCACGATCGGACCGACATGTCCGGCCAGGGAGGTCCCCTCCTGGACCAGCAGGAGCAGTTCTTTGATGGCCGACTCCGCAAGCGCCACCTCTTCGGAGGGTCCCTTGAGGGAGATGCTTGCGCCCCGCGCCACCATGCGAACCTCGGGAAACGATTCCTGAAACTCCCGGAAGTGCGAGTCGCTGGTCCCGAGCAGGTCCCGCAGCAGATGCTGGCTGGGCACCAACACTTCCCGCTTGGAGGCGTCAATGGTCATGGCGGACCCCGGAGGTCAGGAGACTGCGGGAGTCATCCCGGCGGCCAGTTCATCCGGCGGCCTCCCAATAGATGAAAGTGCAGATGGAACACGGACTGGCCTCCATCATCTCCCACATTCGTCACCCAACGCCAGCCGTTCTCCAACCCTTCTCGGGAGGCGATCGTCCGGGAAAGGCTCACCAACTCTCCCATCATCTGGGGGTCATCGACCTCATTGAGTGACTCGACATGCCCACGGGGAATCACCAGCACATGCGTCGGCGCCTGAGGGTTGATGTCCCGGAAGGCCAGCGCACTCTCCGTCTCGGCCACTATCTCGGCGGGGATCGACCCCTCCGCAATCTTGCAGAACAGACATTCGCTACTCACTGAACCTCAAACCTCCCAGCCGAGGTGGTCTGTGTAGGTTTCCGCGCCCGCCGCTCTCGCATCCTACCAGCCCCTTGAGCGATCCGGCCTGTTTTTGCGCGACCCCCGGCGCCTTCTCGTTCCCACCCCTTGAGGCAGGGGAGCCTCCCCCCGGAGTTCGGCCAGTTTCCGCAGGAGATCCTCCTCGTCGGGAGTGAGGGATTTGGGAACCTCCACATCAACCTCGACCAGGAGGTCGCCACGCCTCCTTCCGCCCATCTGGGGCGTTCCATGGCCGGGGAGCCTCTTCACCCAGCCCGGCTGGATGCCCGGAGGGATTCGCAGATTCTGAAAGCCCCCCTCCAGCAGCGGTATCTTGATCTCGGCCCCCAGCGCCGCCTCCGTGAAGCCGATCGCCACGCGGTGGATGAGATGATCCCCCTGCCTCTCGAAGCGGCTGTGCGGGCGGACCTCCACCTCGACATACAGGTCTCCGGCCATCCCGCCCAGCGTGGCGGCTGCCCCCCTGCCTCGCAGCCGCAGCCGGTTCCCATCCGAGACCCCGGCCGGGATCTCGACTTTCAGGGAATGAATATGGGAGTGAACACCGCTCCCGCGGCACCGTCTGCAAGCCTGGGTCACCTCTTGGCCTCGTCCCCGGCACCGGGGGCAGGTGGTGGTGGTCATCATGGATCCGAAGAAGCTCTGGCGGGTTGCCCGGACCATTCCCGCCCCGCCACATCCCCGACAGGACAGAACCTCCGCACCGGCCGCCGCCCCATCGCCGCCACAGGTCGAACACACCCCCTCGGCTTCGAACTCGACCTGGGTCTCTGCGCCGAAAGCCGCTTCCTCCAGAGTGAGACCGATCCTCACCAGGACATCCTGTCCCCGCGAGGACCGCGCCATCCCGGCGCCGCCGAACATTCCCGACCCGCCGAAAACGGACCTCAGCAGATCGTCGAAATCCGAGAACAGCCCCGAGACATCGATCTGCTCTCCGCGGTCGTAGGATCGACGGCGATCCGGATCGGAGAGGACCTCGTAGGCCTCGGCCACCTCCCGGAACCGCGCTTCGGCCGCCACGTCCCCGGGATTGGCGTCGGGATGGGTCTCCCTGGCAAGCCGACGAAAGGCCCTCTTTATCTCCGCGGCGTCCGCGTCGCGGTCAACCCCCAGTATCCGGTAGTAGTCCTTGGCCATCTGCGAGAAGGGCTCAGCTGCCTATACGGCCGGCCAATTCCTCGCTAACCCTCTCCACCACCGAGATGGCCCTGCCGTAGTTCATGCGCATCGGCCCCAGGACGCCTATCCGCCCACGAGAGCTACCCGCCAGAAACGAGGTGGAGATCACAGCCAGGTCCGCTTCGGCCAGGTCCGGGATCTCTTCGCCGATGCGGATCGTGATGCCCGGATCGGTGGCCAGGAGTTCCAGCATTGTGGTCTCCCGCTCCAGCACCGTTAGCACCTGGGCCACCGCGTCGAGATCGTCCCACAAATCCGCAAGCCGTCCGGTCCCCATCACGTAGACGTCCGAGGCGCGGAGTGCCACCCTCTCCAATGCATCCCACACTTCTCGAAGACAGCCCCCGAACGGGCTTTTCGATCCGCCCGGCGCCGCCAGGGCGGGGGGCAGGGGGACACCTAGGGGCGAACCCACGGCATGGCTGCGGACTAACTGTTCCATGTCGGACATCTCCCTCCTGGTCATCGGCGCGGGGAGGTGGCAGAGTTCCTGGAGCACCCGCGCCGACTCGGTCACAACCACCATCATCGCCAGCCGCAACTGGAGCGAGACCAGATGAATGCTCTGGATCCGCTCTGCGGCCAGGCGGGGACCCACCACCACGGTCGGTAACCGGGTGATGTCGGAAACGAGCCGGGAAGTCGCATGCAGCAGCCGGCCCAACTCCAACTGAACCTCGGAGAAGAACTCCGAAATGCGGGACTGAACCGCCCTGCGCAACCGGAATGCCGCATGATGGTCAACGTAGAAACGGTAGGCAAGGGCGGTCGGGATCCTTCCCGCCGAGGTGTGGGGCTGCACGGCGAATCCCTCCTCCTCAAGGCGAGCCAATTCCTTCCGTACAGTGGCAGGAGAGACCGCGAGTTCACTGTGATCAAGCACCATCCCGGAACTCACTGCCGTTCCTGTCCGGATGTAGCACTCCACCAACGAGCGAAGTATCTCCGAGCGCCGGTCCTCCAACATTGTCTCCAGATTACCAAACTCTCAACAGACCCCACCGGCGGTCGCCGGAAAGAGAGACCGGCAAGAACCCGAAAGCCATCCCCCACCGGCACTGGGACACCCCCACGTATGAAACGCATGGCTCATTTTCGTTGTCTGATGGGGCTGAGGCGGCGTCGGGGGTTCCTTGTGCGGCGGGTGGTGGTTGGGCGGTTGTATTTCAGGGGTGGTTTGAGGTGGTACTTGCCGGTTGGTGTTTTGCGTACAACCCAGTGGTCGTCATGCACTTTGTGGTGGCAGCGTGAGCAAAGCAGACACATGTCGTCGATGTCGGTGTTGCCTTGCACGGCCCAGGGGATTATGTGGTGGGATTGGCACCAGTTGGCGGTGGCGCCGCATCCTATGCAGGCTTTGTCCCGGGCTACGAGGGCGATGCGTTGGGCGGGGCTGGCGGCCCGCCGTGACCGTCCCAGGTCCAACGGTTGTGATACACCTTTGAATATGGCGGGGAGGATGTCCGACTGACAGGCCAGGTCCCGGATCTTCTCCACCGGGATGGGAGTCCCATCACCAAGACGCCCGTTTATGAGTTCCCGGTTGATCACGTCGTAGTCGGCGATCAGCAACAACCTCGGCCCGCGGGGACGACCACCGTCCTCGTCGGTTTCCTCACGCGTGACCAAATGTGCCAGGGCGTCTGCCATCCGCTGACCCGGAGTGCACCTCGCACGGGGGTCTTCCTCCCGCCAGATTTCGTCCATCTTCTGCGACAGGGCGGTCTCGATGAGAGCACCGGTGATCGGATCGAACCGGCCGTACAACACCGTCATACCATCAGCACGGTCGGTTCGGATCCTGGCGAACCGCCGCGACCGTTGATGCTCCAACCGTCCCATCCCGTCATCCTCCGAGCGCTGCTGTTCATACTTTCGGACCGTCCCCCCGAACTTGTCGGGAGACTGGGTACGGGCCTTGTCCACCAACTCGGTCTCGTCGATCTCACCGCGCTTTTTGGCACGGGCCAGGATACGAGCGTTCTCATAGGGAATCTCACCATCCCGCATCCCCTCAGACGTTTCGGGCAACTCCTCCAACTCCACCGCGGTCTCCACCTCCGACCGGGCCTTCCCACGGGGACGCAAACCCTTCTCCCGCAGGTTGTTCTCGGTGATGTGGGCACCTTCTCGGCGCGTCAACTCCGCCAGAACCCCGGCGCGGAAACCGGCCACCTGATTGTCTACCCGGAAGGTGGACTGCAACCAAGCCTGGAGCTGCTCCAAAGTGGCCTCCCCCACTGGCAGGTTGGGTAACACCACCCCGATCTCGTTGACGACCTTTCGGCCATTAGCTGTCTCTTCCATGTCTACCAAGTATGCCAGGGGGGTGTGACAAAACACTGCTCAATATCACGAAGTTGGTAAAACAAACACTAAATGTGTTAGTGGTCGATTGTCCTCGACTCGTCCGCCCCCCCTTACCTTGTTTGGTAGGCCCTGTGTGTGATGCTTGGGGCTGATCGCC
>JAPPKR010000224.1 GCA_028819835.1 bacterium
TCCCGGTGATGAGATTCCCGCCCAGGGTCTTTCCGGTTCCCCAGCAAGCCAGGGTGGAGAGTTCCATGAACGGGGAGTCCCGATCCACCAGCAACTCGATCCGCTGGCGGGCAAGGAGTTTTCCTCTGGCCAGATGGCGCCTCACGTATTTGGGTCCACCCCCTTCCCGGGCCTGGGCCATCAACTCCTCGAACCCGGCGAGCGTGGCGACCATGGACTCCCGGTTGGCCCGGAACTCCGGAGATGACCTGTCGATCTTGGTGGGGAGGACGGGCATAGACGCTTGGAAGGCTACCGTCCGTCATTGCCGTATTCTTTGCGGGTGTGAGCTACAGACACATCCAGACCGAGACCGAGGGCCACATCGGGTGGCTGTGGCTCAACCGTCCTGACAAGTTGAACGCCTTCTCTCCCGACCTGTGGGAGGACCTGCCCCGGGCGGCCGACGAGTTGGGCGACAACCCCGAGGTGAGGGTGATAGTGGTGGCGGGCCGGGGTCGGGCCTTCACAGTCGGAATCGACTTGAACATGCTCGGTGACCTGGCGCCCCGCGGGGAGTCGCCGACGGTGGCCAGGAGAGCGCTGTATCGCCGTCTCAAGGAACTCCAGCAGACCTTCAGTGCTCTGGAGCGCTCCCCCGTTCCCGTGATCGCCGCGGTTCACGGGTGGTGTATCGGGGCGGGAATGGACCTCGTCACCGCCTGCGACATCCGGCTTGCCACTTCCGACGCGGTGTTCTCGGTACGGGAGACCCGCATGGCGATGGTGGCCGACATGGGTACCCTGGAGCGGCTTCCCAAAGTGGTGTCGGCAGGCCATGTGGCGGAACTGGTCTACACCGGAAAAGACATAGACGCGACCCGGGCGGAGCAGATGGGGCTGGTAAACGAGGTCTACCCGGACCCCGAGGCGCTGATGGACGGCGCCCGGGCCTGGGCGAGCCAGATCGCATCCAACTCTCCCCTGGCGACCCAGGGCGCCAAAGCGGTGCTCTCGGCCGAGGAGGGCCGGTCGGTGACCGAAGCCCTGGACTATGTGGCCCTGTGGAACACCGCCTTTCTGGAGTCGAATGACCTGGCCGAAGCAATGGCCGCTTTCATGGAGCGGCGGCCTCCCCGGTTCACCGGAGATTGATCAACCCGAGTCAGGGGCCCAATGGTGCACCCTAGGGGGATTGCGGAACCCGAGTTCCTCAGAAAGCGCCTGGTACTCCACCCGATTGACGCCGCCCCAGCGGATCTCCTCCAAGGTCGGGGAGATGGGGGCGTCCCGCCGGAGGGTGGTCAACTCCCTGAACAGCAGGACGTCGTCCTGTCGCTCGCCCAGGTTCTTGGCCAAGCGGGCCGCCCCTCTCACCGTCACCTCCCAGTCCCGGGGATCGGGGGGGATGTACTCCAGGTGTTGGTAGTGTCCCAGCACCGTCGCCGACGACTTGGCCCCCCAACCGGGGATGCCGGGAATGCCGTCTGCCGAGTCTCCCACCAGCGCCAGGTAGTCGGGGATCGATTCCGGCGCCACCCCGAATTTGGCTCTCACTCCGTCGGCGTCGAGCATCTGGCCCTTGCGACGATCGAAGGTCACCACCCGCTGACCCGAGACGCACTGGGTCAGGTCCTTGTCCGGGCTCACCAGTATCACCCTCTCCGCCTCCGGCGAGAAGCGATGGGCGCCGCTGGCCATTGCGTCGTCGGCTTCGAATTCGGTCATTCCCCACACCGTGACTCCCAGGGCCCGGAAGGCCCGCTCCGCCAGGCCGAACTGGCCCATGAGGTCCTCGGGTACGCCCTCCCCGGTCTTGTAGCCGTGGTACATGTCGTTGCGAAAACTCTCGATCACGGTGTCGGTGGCCGCGGCGATGTGGGTCAGGTCGGGGTCCCGCAGGAGCGAGAGGGTGGTGTTCAGCAGTCCGTAAACGGCCCCGACCTCGCGACCATCCGGCGAGGCACGGGAAGGAAACCCGAAGTAAGCGCGGAACAGTTCGTATGTACCATCCAGCAGATGCACGAACATTCTGATGATGCTATGAAGGATCCTGGAAGTGGTCAAGCCGACGCTGAAGGAAGCGAGGAGGCTGCGCCGGTTGAGGGATCGGGCGCGGAGAGTTCCGACACCGGAGATGACGCGTTCGAGGGAGAGAACGGACCCGGCTGGAGGGAGGCGGGCGAGGAACTGAACGACCTCAGGGACACTTTTCGTTCCAGCTACCAGGAGGGCGCCGCGGAGGGCCCGTCCAGGGAGGATGTGATAAGCGCCTTCCGCACCTTGGGAGAGGCAATTACGAACATCGCTTCAGGCGCCGGGAACACCCTCAAGGATCCCCAGGTGAAGCAGCAGGTCAAGAAGACCACGTCCTCAGCCGTCTCGGCGATCAGCGGGATTCTCCTGGAATGGAGCGCTGATTTGCGGAGCCGCCTGCGGGAGAAGGAAGAGAAAGAGGAGCAGGAAGCCGGGGATCCCGCCGATGCTGAATCCGGCTCCTCCGACGCAGCCGATGCCGACGCCGAAGGCTCCGATGGCGAGGTCGGCGGTCCCGACCCCACCACTGCCGGAGCCTGAGCCGGTAGGGAACATCCGATGGCCCTGATGGCGGCCGAGGTCCTAGCCGGGCGGCTTTCAGACCCGCGGACGGTGATCGGTGATGTGCGGTGGTACCTCGCTGATCCCGACCAGGGCCGGGTGGAGTATTACCGCGGGCACCTGCCGGGTGCGCGGTTCGTGGATCTGGACACCGACCTGAGCGGAACGGAGGGTCCGGGTCGTCACCCCTTGCCTTCGGTGGACGCGTTCACTCGTGCCCTGGGGAGAATGGGCATCAGCCCCGATCACACGGTGGTGGCTTATGATGCTTCCGGAGGGGCGATAGCCGCCCGCCTGTGGTGGATGCTGGACTCGATAGGGCACCGGTCGGCGTTCGTGCTCGATGGGGGGTTCCAGGCATGGGTGGAAGCGGGCCTGCCCCTTACCACCGCCGTTCCTCGGACTTCGCCGGTCGACTACCCCAAGTCGCAGGAGTGGAGGGGAGTGTTGAACGGGGACCAGGTGCGTTCGTTCCTGGGTCGCCGTCCAATCTTGGATGCCCGCTCCGAGGACCGCTACCGGGGCGAGAACGAGGTGGTGGATCCCCGGGCCGGCCACATTCCAACCGCCCGCGCCGCCTTTTTCGGGAAGAACCTGACTCCGGAGGGCAGGTTCCTTCCTCCTGAGTCGCTGCGACTCCGTTACCGGTCTCTGGGGGTAGGGGAGTCTGACGCCGCTGTCGCATATTGCGGAAGCGGCGTTACTGCATGCCACAACCTCTTGGCGCTGCGTCTCGCCGGGTATTCCGGGCACCTGTATGAGGGGTCCTGGAGCGACTGGTCCAGCCGTTCCGATCCCCTGGTGGCCACCGGACCGTATCCGGGAGACGCCCCCGCTGACTGAGGCCGAATCGGCCTGCCCTGACGCCGACCAGTCTTCCCGATTCCCGGCGTAGATAGCTCGCCGTCCAAAGTAATCTTGGGGGATCATGCGTTCTTTTATCTCTCGTTCTCACCATAGGACCGCCGGTGCGGTGGCGGCGGCGCTGGCTCTGGCGGTCGGCGAGTTGATCGCCGGGGTCTCTCCGGCTTCCGTCTCCCTCACCGAAGCGGTAGGCGGTCTGGCGATCGACTATGTCCCCCCACCGGTCAAGGACTTCGCCATAGCGGTGTTCGGGATCTACGACAAGCTGGCCCTGATCATCGGAATGGTGGTAGTGACGGTGGTGCTGGGGGCTTTGGTAGGAAAGAGGGCGGCTCGGCGTTGGTCGGTGGCCGTGTGGGTGTTCGGCCTCTTCGGCCTGTTGGGCGCTTTCTCCTTGCAACGGGAGCCTGACATTGGTTGGCCTTCGTCGATCATCTACGCGGCTGTGGCCGCGGCGGTGGCGCTCGTCGCACTCAGAGTCCTCTACCGATGGCTCCCGGCGGCGGCAACCGAGAGTGGCGATGCCTCCCCCGTCGAGGCGGCTATGGAAGGAGACGAGCACGCTGACGACGAAGCCGACCCGAGCGAATCGGCTCCGGAGTCGGAGCCCGAGATCTCTCGGCGGAAGTTCCTGGTGGGAGTGGGGGCGGTATTCGGGCTGGCGGTGGCGGCGGCCGCCGGCGGTCGCCTGCTTCTGGAGCGCACCAAGCAGGCCCTGGCCGGCCGGGAAGATGTCGTGCTTCCCCAGGCCACGACGACGACCACCACGAGCCCGACCACAACCGCGGCCAGCCCGTCGACCACCGAGGCGGGCGCCGGCGCGGTCGAGGCGACCACCACCACCACCGAGGCGACCACCACCACTGCGCCGGCGGTGGAGGGAGCGGGACCGCTTCCTGCCGGACACTCTCTGGATGTGGATGGGATCAGCCCGATCATCACCCCCAACGAGCATTTCTACCTGATCGACACCGCCCTCAGCCCGCCTCAGGTGAACCTGGAGGAGTGGACACTCAAGGTGACCGGCTTGGTGGAGAATCCCTACGAGATCAACTTCGATGAGTTGTTGACCCGACCGCTGGTGGAGCGATACGTGACGCTTTCCTGCGTCTCCAACCAGGTGGGAGGCTCATTGGTCGGTCACGCCAAGTGGCTGGGTGTACCGCTCAGCCTGATCCTGGACGAGGCCGGGCTCCTTCCCCAGGCGGAGCAGATCGTCGGGCGCTCGGTGGACGGTTTCACGGTCGGTTTCCCCTCAAGCATTCCCTACGACGGCCGGGACGCCCTGGTGGCGGTGGGAATGAACGACGAGCCCCTTCCCATCGAGCACGGGTTTCCCGTCCGGTTGGTGGTGGCCGGGCTGTACGGTTACGTGTCCGCCACCAAGTGGCTTTCCGAGTTGGAGTTGACCACCTGGGACGGGTTTGACGCCTACTGGGTGCCGAGAGGGTGGGCCAAGGAGGCGCCTGTCAAGACTCAGTCGCGGATCGACACTCCCCTGGAAGGGCGCATCGCGGCCCGCGCCAGGGCCATCGCCGGCGTGGCGTGGGCCCCTCACCGGGGGGTTGACCGAGTTGAGGTGCGGATCGACGAGGGAGAGTGGATCGAGGCGGAGTTGTCCAGCGAGATCTCCGACAACTCGTGGCGGCAGTGGAAGGTTGACTGGGATCCCGAGCCGGGCCGGTACAGGCTCCAGGTGCGGGCCACGGACGGCGACGGGATCACCCAGACCGAGTTGCGGGTTCCCCCCGCCCCCGACGGAGCGACCGGCTGGCACACCATCCACGTGACCGTGGTCGCCTGAGGCGGTTCGGTCGAGTCAGAACCCGGGCAACCAATCCGGATGGATCCCGGCTCAGTGACGTTGGGCCCCGATGGGGCTTGGCGCTGCTGGTGGGGGTCTAAGCCTGCGGAGTACCGCCGGTATCACGATCGGGAGTGGGGTTTTGGAGTCACCAGTGATGAGCGGCTGTTCGAGAAGATCTGTCTGGAGGGGTTTCAAGCGGGACTGTCGTGGCTGACCGTGCTCCGCAAGCGGGAGAACTTCAGGGACGCCTTCTCGCGTTTCGATCCCGAGCGGGTGGTCGAGTTCGGGGAGGGGGATGTGGAACGGCTGATGGGAAAT
Organism: bacterium; assembly: GCA_028819835.1. The sequence goes on from JAPPKR010000224.1 coordinate 5,567, forward strand.
GCCGGGATCATCCGCCATCAGGGGAAGATCCGCTCGGTGATCAACAATGCGGCCCGGGCCTTGGAGGTGGTGGCTTCCCATGGGTCGCTCTCAGCGTTCTTCTGGGAGTGGGCGAAGTTCGAGTCGGCGCCCCTTCGTGCTGCGCCCCCTGCTCTAACCGGGGAGTCAACAGCCTTGGCCAAGGAACTTCGCACTCGCGGGTGGACGTTTGTCGGTCCCACCACCTGCTACGCATTCATGCAGGCCATGGGTCTGGTCAACGATCATCTTGAGGACTGCTGGGTGCGGGAAGAGGCGGAGGAGTCCCGCCGCCGGGCCGCCGGAGAGGTCCTGAAGTAGCGGGGAAGCCGAGGGCACGGGGAGCGCTGCATGGAGGCGCCCTCCTCCCGACCTAGCAACCTAGGGATCGGTGATCTGGCTGCGGATGAAGGTGGCGGTCATGAGATCAAGATGGCCCCCGCCTCCGTTCTCGTACATGGTTATCTGGGTTCGGTCCCGCCGTCCTGGATGCTGTGCACGGCAGAGTTCGAAGAGGTCTGCCTGGATGTCCTCGTCATCAATGAGGCCGGAACCAAGCGGGATCACCAGATCACCGCATTCGTGAACCGCCGCGTCGCGTGAATCTACGAAAATGGTGGCCCTGCGTATGACTTCGTCGTCCACCTCCCGGCAGTGGGGCAGGAAGGCTCCCACCAGGTCCAGGTGCGTTCCGGGCTGGAGCAGTTCTCCCCTGACCAGCGGTTCGACGGTCATGGTGGCGGTGGATATGATGTCGGCCACGGACACGGCTTCGTCCAGGCTGTCCGCCACCTCACCACCGGTGGCTTCGGCCAGTTCCTCTGCCTTGGAGCGGGTCCGGTTCCAGATCAACACCCGGCGGAGAGAAGGTCGCACCTCCCGATGAGCAGCGATCAGATGGGGCGCCAGGCCGCCGGCGCCCACCATCAACAGCGTTCGGCTGTCCGGTCGGGACAGGAGCCGGGAACCGAGGGCGGAATCCGCCGAGGTCTTCCGGTAGGTGAGTTCGGTGCCGTCCATGATTGCCAGGGGCTTACCGTCCGCGCCGTCGAACAGGACGTACACCGCCTGGACCGAGGGGAGACCAGAGACGAGGGGGTTGTCGGGGAAGACAGTCACCAGCTTGACCCCCAGGGAGTCACCCGGCTGCCAAGCGGGCAGTCCCAGGAAGACCTCCTCGGACCCCGGCGGCGAGTAAACAACCCGCCTGACGTGGGCGGGTGGGTCGAGATGCCTCCGATACAGGTGGTCGACCAGCTTTCCGTAAGGCGCCAACCTTGCCACGGCGGCCCTGTCGAGAAAGGGGATGGATCTCATCCGGCCGGGTGAACCTTGGGATTCGGCACGACCGGAAGTCTAAGCGGGGGCCCTCCGAGGCCCTGGGGCGTGCCGATGGCCACAACAGAGGCCTACCTGTTCGTACACGGCCTTTTTTGCACAAGGGAAATAGAAAGCAGATATCCTCGGTGGGCAATTGCTAACCCGAGAGGGAGACGTATGGTTCTGCAGAGACCATCTTTCACAGTGGGAATCGAAGAAGAGTACATGTTGATCGATCCCCAGACCCGAGACCTGATCTCTGATCCCGATCCCGCCATGTTCACCAGGTGCCAGGAGTTGTTGGGCGACCGGGTCACCCACGAACTATTGCGATCCCAGATCGAGGTGAACACCAGGCCCTACTCCTCTATTGCTGCCCTGGGCGATGATCTCCGTCGCCTTCGCGGGACCGTGGTGAGCACCGCCCGGGAATTCGGGATGGAGGTCATCGCCTCTTCCACCCACCCGTTCGCCCAGTGGTGGAAACAGCAGGTCGTGGCCGACGAACGCTACTTGATGCTGGCCGGGGACATGCAGACGCTCGCCCATCGGCTGGTCACCGGGGGTATGCATGTCCATGTGGGCATCGAGGACCCGGATATGAGGATCGACCTCATGGGCCAGATCACCTATTTTCTCGCTCACCTGCTGGCGCTGAGCACTTCCTCGCCCTTTTGGGGAGGCCAGGACACCGGGCTGAAGAGTTATCGCCTCAACGTGTTCCGGAGTCTGCCGCGCACCGGCCTACCAGAGGAATTCGATAGCTGGAGCGCCTACCAGAGGCACGTCGATGTCCTGGTTGGGGCGGGAATAATCGAGGACGCCAGCAAAGTGTGGTGGGATGTCAGACCCAGTGCCCGGTATCCCACTCTGGAGATGCGCATCACCGATGTGTGCACCAAGATCGAGGATGCTCTTACGGTGGCTACGGTGTATGTGTGCCTGCTCAGCATGCTGTTCCGACTGAGGACCAATAACCAGAAGTGGCGTTCCTATGCGACCTTTCTCCTGGATGAGAACGTGTGGCGCGCTCAGCGATACGGTTCCACCGACTCTCTGATGGACTTCGGACTGCGCCGCTTGGTGCCCTTCTCAGAGTTGGCGGAGGAGATGGTGGATATCCTCACGCCCGAGGCGGAACAGTTGGGGTGTCTACCGCAACTCAACCGTGTGCGGCAGATAGTCATGGACGGCACTTCCGCCGAACAGCAACTGGGGGCGTACCGCCGGGCGCTCAACGACGGCGCCACGCCGCGCGAAGCCCTGGTTCAGGTGGTGGATATGCTGGTAAGCAATACGGCGGCGAACTTGGACTGAGGCACCGACGCCAGTAAGTAGAAAGACCCGAGAGGAAAAAATGAGCAAATACCCGATAAGGATCGGCGTCCACCTCCAACCCCAGCATGCCGA
>JAPPKR010000227.1 GCA_028819835.1 bacterium
AGGGTGATGGAGGTCCCGATCTCCAGTCCGGGCTCGGCATGGGAAGCCAGGCACCCGGAGAGGAAGGGCTCGTGGCTGGTCTCGGCGGTGAAGAAGCCGTCGTAGCCGATCCGGGCTGCCCGACGGGCAGCCTCGGGGGCGGCTGTGGGCGGCAGGGTGGGGAAGTAGTAGTCGAATTTCATGGTCTGGGTCCCTGATTATCTCCGGTCGATGGCCACACCCCGGACATTAGACTCATGCCCCATAATGAGACGAGTCTTCAAAATGGCGGTGGTCGTGGGAGGGATCGGCGCCTTGGCCTGGAGCATGCGAAAGCGCGTTCGCATCGCCATCGGACGGGGACCCTCCGAGCCTGACTTTCACATTATCGAGCCCACCCCGGAGGAACCCGAGGTTGCGATGTCCGCCGAAGCGGAGCAGGATCCCGATGCAGAACCGTCTCCCGACTCCGATCCCGACGAAGCCGGGTCTGACTCTCAAGACGAAACCCGCTGATCCCCGGCGCGGTCTACTGAAGACAGGAGGGAGCCTCCAGAAGACGCCTGCGCCTGTGTCCGAAGGCTCGCCCTATCTGGTCGATCCCGACCGGCTGGGAGAGGTGGTAGGCGCCGATGAGCCTTCCTTCCGGTCCGACCAACTCCGGGAGTGGCTGTACAGGAACCCGGTGCTGGACGCCCGGGACATGACCAACCTGCCGGGTGATCTACGGGGCGCTCTCTCGCACCGGCTGTGGCCTTTTGAAGTGGAGGAGCATCAGAGCGCCGATCGGGGCGCCACGCACAAGTGGCTGTTCAGGACCGGCGACCAAGCGGCCATCGAGTCGGTGGTGATGGGATACAGGACCCGCACCACCCTGTGCGTGTCATCCCAGGCCGGGTGCGCGCTGGCCTGCACGTTTTGCGCCACTGGACAGTTCGGTTTCGAGAGGCACCTGCAGGCAGGGGAGATCGTTGCCCAGGTGGCGTACGCCAACGCCTTTCTCCGAGATCACCCCCTCCGAAGTTCCCCAACCCGGGTGACCAACGTGGTGTTCATGGGCATGGGGGAGCCCCTGGCCAACTATCCCCGGCTGCGGAAGGCAATCGGGTTGATGATCGGTGAGATGGGCATGTCCGCCCGATCCCTTACTGTTTCCACCGTGGGCGTGGTGCCCGGGATACGCCGGCTGGCCGACGATCCCTGGCCGGTCAAACTGGCCGTGAGCCTGCACGCCGCCGATGACGAACTGCGTTCCCGGCTGGTCCCGCTCAACCGGCGGTATCCCCTCTCTGAGATCGAGGCGGCTGCGTCCTACTTCTTCGAGAAGAAAGGGAGAAGGGTCTCCTTGGAGTGGACCATGATCAGGGGCGTCAACGATCACCGTACCCAGGCCGACCGGCTGGTTCCGATAGCCCGGCGCCTTCGGGCCCACGTCAACCTGATCGCTCTTAACCCAACCCCGCTCAGCAGTGACATGCCCTCCACCCCGCAGGCGATCCGGCGTTTCGCAGCCGCCCTGCGGGAGGGCGGGGTGAACGTAACGGTACGGGACACCCGGGGAACCGACATAGACGCCGCCTGCGGTCAACTCCGGGTCAGGTCCAGCGGCAGGAGCTGACAGAGCACCCGGTCGGCGTCCGCCAAAACGCAACGGCCTTGGTATCGTCGCCTTGATGGACGTAGAAGCGGGAATCACGCCCGAGTTGATACGGGTGCGGGCCGATGAGCGGTTCGACGAGGCGCGGATTGCGGCTTACCTGCGTGATCGACTTCCCGGGAGCGACCTCCCCCTGACGGTCCGGCAATTCGCGCGGGGGAAGGCGAACCTCACCTATCTGCTCGTCTATGGCGATCCCCGAACGCCCACCACAGAGTACGTACTCCGCCGTCCGCCGCTCGGTCCGGTCGCGCCGGGCTCGCACGACATGGCGCGTGAGTACCGGGTCCTGGCCAACCTGTGGCGCGCCTTTCCCCTGGCAGCTCGCGCTTATCTCTTCTGTGACGACGAATCGGTGCTGGGCGCCCCGTTCTTCGTTATGGAGCGGCGACGGGGGTTGGTGGTGCAGGGTGCGATTCCCCCGGAGTTCGGAGGCGGGGAGGACCCCGGCGCCAACCGGAAGCTGTCGGAGGTGGTCGTCGACACCCTGGCCGAGTTCCACGCGGTGGATCCGGACTCGGCCGGGCTGGGGGATCTAGGTTATCCGGAGGGTTTCATGCAGCGCCAGATGCAGGGATGGCTGGGACGCTGGCGTGGCGCTCGCCATGAACCCAATCCGCTGGTCGACGAGTTGTCCCTCTGGTTGGAGGAGACGATGCCCGCCTCGCCCCCGCCTACCCTGCTCCACAATGACTGGCGGCTGGACAACATGGCTGTCGATCCCGGGGACCCGGGAAGGTGCGTAGCCGTCTACGACTGGGACATGTGCACCCGCGGAGATCCGTTTGCGGATGTCGGCACCCTGATGGCGTGCTGGTTCGACCGCGATGAGCAGTCGATCTTCCTTGATCCCATGCCGACCCGCTCCCGGGGCTTCATGACACGGCGGGAAGCGATCCTCCGCTACGGTCGGAAGTCGGGCCGGGACATCTCGAACATGAACTGGTACCTGGTGTTCGGTACATTCAAGTTGGCCGTGATTCTCCAGCAGATATACATTCGCTGGCTGCGGGGACAGACCAAGGACGAACGGTTCTCCAACATGGGCAAGGACGCCGCCATGCTCTTCGAGATGGCTGCTGACCGAAGGTCCGCCTGACAGGCCCGATCGACTCGCCGCGAGGCCTTGGGCGGGAGCATTGCACCGATGGGTCAACCATGGCAAATAGTGGAGCGATGCTTATAAAAAACCAATGTATATCTTCTGCCAAAGTATATTGTATTCTGTATAGATTTTCGCAGAATTAGTGGAGTCTGTGTGCTACAGTTCACACAAATGGAGCAAGGTCTTCCCGAAAAAAAAGAAGTCGTCGCAGCTTGGCTGAACAGGATTCCTGCCGCCGGAGTCGGAATAGCGGTGGACTATCAGCAGTCCTACGGGCTCAGTTACGTGGACGCCAAGGCATTGGAGCTTCTTTACTCCGCCCCGATGGGCCCTCGCCAACTCGCCGAGAAGCTGCAGATGAGTCCGGCCGGGATCACCAAACTGGTTGACCGCCTGGAACGGCGCGGGTTGGTCCAGCGTCGACGCCATCCGGTCGACCGGCGCCGTTCGATGGTGGTCATCACCGACAAGGCGCTCGGCTCCAGCTTTCAACGCGAGCAGGTGCGGGACCTGATAGACAAGGCGGTTGGAGACGCCACGGAGAACCAACTGGAAGTGCTATACGCGTTTCTCGAAGGACTGGGTCAGGAGTTGGAGAGTGAGGGGCTGATCAAGGCCTAGCCTCTTTGGAGCGGGATCGGTGTAGCCTGCCCACTGTGACGAGACTGGCGGTCTCCGGACCTTCCCCAAAGTGTGCCGAGGCCGGAGCGGCCATGGGCAGGGCAGGGGGGAACGCGGTGGACGCCGCCCTGGCTGCCATGATGGTGGGCCTGGTGACCGAGATCGCGGTGATCGCTCCGGGTGCGGGGGGCTTCGCGACGGTGGGAGGACCCGATCACCCCCCGGTGGTGTACGACGGCGCCATGGCGATGCCCGGGCTGGGATTGGATCCCGACCGGTTGGGAAGCGGAGGGGTTCCGGTGCACCTCGGGTACGGCGGGGGAGTGGACACCATCGTGGGACCGGGCAGCGTGGCTGTTCCGGGAGGTTGGGCGGCCATGAGGGCGGTATGGAAAGATTACGGGTCCGCTCCATGGAGAGAGATCGTGGCCCCCGCCCTCGACCATGCTCGGCGGGGATTCCCGCTGGGCTCGGTTGCCGACTACTACCTGCAATACTCCTTCGATCCCATCTTCTCTCTGGACCCCAAGTCCCGAGCCGCTCTTCACAACGGGAACCGACGACGCAACGCCGGCGAGTTGATCTGGGTACCCGGTCTGGCGGACGCCCTGTCCGCCATCGCCACGGACGGCACCGAAGTGCTGTACGGGGGCGATCTGGGCCAGGACATCTCGGACGACATTCTTGAACGAGAGGGAATCATCACCCGGCGGGACCTGTCCGAGTACCGGGTGCGGAAGCGCTCTCCGATAGTCCTCGGGCTGGATGGATGGACCGTGGCGCTCAATCCCCCTCCGGCGGTGGGCGGGGTGGCGCTGGCGGGGATGCTGGCCAAGGTGGGCTTGGAGCCGCCGCTGTCGCCCCGAAGCCTCATAGAGGCGCAGTTGGAGGTGCTTGGCTACCGCTCCACCCTCATAGACGGCGCCCGGGATTGGAGGGAGGGGATCGGAAGGATGTCGAAACTGATGCTGGCGGGTTTGGGCTCTGCGTCCACAGTGAACATCTCGGCGGTGGATTCTTCCGGTCTGGCTTGCGCGGTCACCTTGTCAGGAGGGTACGGATCCGGAGTGATCGCGGGCGGAAGCGGCATGTGGATGAACAACTCGCTGGGCGAGATTGAGCTGACCGGCGGGAAGTTCCACGGCCAGTCTCCGGGGCAGCGTCTCATGTCGAACATGGCCCCCACCGTCATGTGGAGGGACACGGGGGCGGTGGTGGCGGCCGGGTCCCCCGGAGCCGACCGGATCACCACCGCCTTGCAGGCCACGCTGGCATCGGTGATCGTGGACGGATGTTCCCTGGCCGAAGCGGTGGAGCGCCACCGCGCCCATGTGGAGCGCACGCCGGAGGGGTGGAGTCTCCGTTACGAAGAGGGGTTCTGTACCGACGGTCTGGAGATCCCTCTCCGCGGCTTCGACGGACGCCACATGTATTTCGGAGGGGTCAGCGCCGCCGCACTCCACCCCGACGGATCGATGGAAGCGGTCGCCGACTCTCGCCGGGTCGGAAGGGGGATCGTCGTATAAAACGGGCGGATTACTCATTCCTGGGCAGGTGGCAGTGGGCGGTTGCCCATCTGGTGGTGCTTGCCCTGGTCCTTGTGCTGGTCAATCTCGGCTTGTGGCAACTGCGACGCCTGGAAGAGAGGAGGCTTGACAACCAGGTGGGTATGGCGCGCAACGCCGCCGATCCTCTAGATCTGGAGTCGATGGTGGCCGGAGCCGGATCCGAGATAGACACCCTTGAGTTCCGGCGGGCCGTCACCCGGGGCGAGTGGAACGCCGGTTATGAGGTGTATGTCCGCTCCCAGGTGAGAGAGGGTCGCTCCGGTCTGTGGGTGATCACCCCGCTGGTCTTGGCCGATGGCCGGGCGGTCATGGTCAACCGGGGGTGGATTCCGGTCGAGTTGGACCGCAGGGCGGCCGGCCCCCCGGCAGGGGAGGTGGAAGTCACCGGGGTGGTGAGAGCATCCCGTTCCCGGTCGACTCTGGGTCCCGAGGACCGGCCGGGAGCCGAGGACACCATTGCCCGGGTGGACTTGTCCGTCCTCGACGAATATGTCCCTCACCCTCTGCTGGGCGTGTACCTGGAGGAGTCCTCAGCCAACCGGTCGGACTGGCCCCTCCGGCTGGTCCGGCCCACCTTCGACGACGAGGGCTCCCACCTTGTCTACGCCGTCCAGTGGTTTTCCTTCGCCTTGGTGGCATTGGTGGGCTATGGGGCCATGATCAGGGCCACCGCCCACCGTCGCTACCGTCCCGCCGCTCCGGTGGAGTGAGCCAGGCCCTCGACCACCGAGGCGTTGGGGAGGCGCTCCAGCAAGCGGGGATGGGCAAAGATCTTGGCGGTGCGGACGCCCGCTCCCAGCAACACCTCCGGACGCTCCATTACGGCCGCGTCGATGAGCAGGGGAAGGTCCCCGTCCAGCCCGAAGGGGTTCACGCCCCCGATCTCCATTCCGGTCACCTCCCGGGTCAGGTCGGCCGACGCGAACGACAGCCGGGACACGCCCATCACCTGCTTCACTCGGTGGTTGACGTCTAACCGCGTGGTGGCCAGGAGCACGCAGGCGGCCATCTTCCCCTTGGGACGCTTTGACGCCACCAGGATGGTGTTGGCTGCGTCTTCGAGAGGGACCCCGTACTTCTCGCAGTAGGGAAAGGTGTCGGCGAAGTCGGGATCGCATTCCACCACCCTGAACGGCATCCCGGTGGAATGCAGGGCGGCGGCCACTTTGGGAGGGAGCAGATCGACGCTCATGGCCGTCTCAGGCTAGCAGCGCCTCTTTCAGGTCGGCGAGGTTGTCGAGGGGAGCATCGCAGGTGAAGCGGTGGCACACGTAGGCGAGCGTTCTCCCGGCCTCGCCCCGGTCGGAAAGGAGGGGCACCGCCCCACCGTACTCCGATCCGGGCAGGTCCGGACCGTCGCCGACGGCAAGCACCAGTCCAGGGCGGAGCAAGATCCGGACATCATGGGCCCACCGGGCCGCCTCCGGCCCCACCAGGGCCACCTCCCGCGGCCCGGAGTCGAGAGCATGAGCCACCGCCAGGAGGCTTCCCGCCGCAGAGGGCGCCTTCTCCATCAGGACCGCCCCGTCCCGCACCGCTTCCTCCGCCAGGGACCACCACTCGGTCTCTCCGCTGTACTGGCCGAGGGTCAGCAGGGCCTCGCCTGCCAGGGAGTTGCCGGATGGAGAGGGATTGTCCATGAGGTCCTTCGGTCGGGCGATCAGGCGGTCGGCATCGTCACCCGTGGCGAAAAACCCCCCGGAGGGATCCCGAAAGAGGCACGGAATGGCCCGGGTGAGGGCGGCGGCCTCTTCGTACCACTCTTCCTCCCCGGTGGCTTGGTAGAGGGCGAACAGCCCCGTGGCCATCGCCCCGTAGTCCTCCAGGAAGCCCGGACCTCCCCGCTTCCCCTTCGCCCACACCCGGGAGAGCCGTCCCGTGTCACCGTCTCGCATCTCTCCGAGAACGAACCGGGCCGCCGAACGGGCTTCGGAGAGGTAGTCGTCTCGTCCCAGGACCGCGCCGGCCTCCGAGAACGCCCGGATGGCCAGGCCGTTCCACGCCGCCAGGACTTTGTCGTCGAGGCCCGGGCGCACCCGGCGGGAGCGCACCTCGAGCAGGCGCTCTTTGGCCTTCCGGACGGCCTCGGGAGTCGGCGCCAGGGCGCTCTTGCGGGTCAGAATGTTGGCGCCCTCGAAATTGCCCCCTGCGGTGGCCCCGAACCACTCGGCGACCTCCCGGCCGTGCGACGGGCCCGCCCTGTCCACCAGTTCCTCCAGAGACCACACGTAGAAAAGCCCCTCGACTCCCTCCGAGTCGGCGTCTTCGGCGGAATAGAACCCTCCCGGGGGGTTGCGCATGTCCCGCACCAGGTAGTCGAGCGTTTCGACGGCCACCGCCCCGAGGGCATCCTCTCCGAGCTTCTCGCCGGCCCACAGGTAGATCCGCGCCAGGGTGGCGTTGTCGTACAGCATCTTCTCGAAGTGGGGGACCAGCCAACGCTCGTCCACCGAATAGCGGGCGAACCCCCCGCCCAACTGATCGTAGATCCCGCCGCCGGCCATCCGCTCCAAGGTGAGACCCAGCATGGAGCCGGCGCTCGGCGCCCAGGGCTCATGAACAAGCGCCAGGAGGTATTGAAGGAGAGGCTGTTGGGGGAATTTGGGCGCTCTGCCGAACCCGCCGTGAGTCGGGTCGAAGGAGGAGCGGATGTGCAAATAGGCCTTTTCCAAGAGACCGGAGTCGGGGAGTGTGTCCCCGGAGGGAATCCGCCGTCCTATCACCGAGGAGAGCTTGGAAGCCTGCTCCGCCACCAGGTTTCCCTTGTCCCGCCAGGCCTCCGACACCGAGTGCAGCAACTGTGTGAACGACGGCATACCACCCCTCGGGCGGGGTGGATAGTAGGTCCCGGCGTAGAAGGGCTCGCCATCCGGGTTCAGGAAGACGGTCAGCGGCCATCCTCCTCTGCCGGTCAGCATCTGGCAGGCCTCCATGTAGATGGTGTCGACGTCGGGTCGCTCTTCGCGGTCCACCTTGATGTTTACGAACAGCCGGTTCATTATCTCGGCCGTCGCCGGATCCTCGAAGGACTCGTGGGCCATCACATGGCACCAGTGACACGCCGAATAGCCGACCGACAGCAAGATGGGAACGTTTCTCGACGCCGCTTCCGCGAAGGCTTCCGGTCCCCATTCCCACCAGTGCACTGGGTTGTCGGCGTGTTGGAGGAGGTAGGGCGAAGTTGAGGAAGAGAGCCGGTTGACCATGCGTTTCCTAGAGGATAAGAGCCTCCCGGTTCCCCGGTGTCGAGATGACTTCGGTATTTGCGGAATCTCCGTAATATTTGTTTCTTGTGAGGTTGCCACTCGACCGGCTAGCCGTCTCCCGAAGCGTGCAGGACTTTCCGGATGAATAGATTCC
>JAPPKR010000077.1:0-6619 GCA_028819835.1 bacterium
CGGCCCAGTTGCAGAGGATCACCGAGTTGGTGGAATCCGGCCAGGAGGAGGGCGCTCTTATCTACCAGCCCCCGTGCGAACTTCCCGAGAGGGGATTCTGGTTCCCGCCAACCCTTTTCACCGACGTCTCGCAGTCCCACCGCATCGCCCGGGAGGAGATCTTCGGCCCGGTGTTGTCGATACTCACCTTCCGCACCCCGGCCGAGGCGGTGGAGCGGGCCAACAACACGCCCTACGGGCTGGCCTCGGGGGTGTGGACCTCCAAGGGGTCGCGCATCCTGTGGATGGCCGACCGCCTGGCGGCAGGGGTGGTGTGGGCCAACACCTACAACAAGTTCGACCCGGCCTCCCCGTTCGGGGGAGTGAAGGAGTCCGGGTTCGGCAGAGAGGGGGGCCGCCACGGTCTGGCCGCCTACCTGAGAGGAGTCGGGTGATGGGTGAGCGGATGGCCGTTCGGAAGACCTACAAGCTCTATGTCGATGGGGGGTTTCCGCGGTCCGAATCGGGACGCACCTTCCCGTTTGTCTCCGATGACGGCTCGGAAGTGGTCCAGATTTCGCGGGCTTCCCGCAAGGACCTGCGGATGGCGGTGCGCGCCGCCCGCGCCGCTCTGGCCGGATGGAAGGGGCGGTCCGGATACAACCGGGGCCAGATCCTTTATCGGGTGGCCGAGATGGTCGAAGACCGTGCGGCGACCTTCGCCGCCCAACTGGAGTTGGGAGGCTCCTCGGTCTCCGGTGCCCGCGCGGAGGTGGCGGAGGCCGCAGACCTCCTGGTCTGGTACGCGGGGTGGTGCGACAAATACGTGCAGGTGACCGGGAACATGAACCCGGTGGCCGGGCCCTTCTTCAACATCTCCGTCCCCGAGCCGGTGGGGGTGGTGGGGATGGCCGCCCCCTCTGCACCGGTGTTGCGGGGGCTGGTGGCCGGACTGGCGCCGGTCATTTCCAGCGGAAACACGGCGGTGGTGGTGGCGGCACCCGCCCAGCCGATGGTCGCGATAACCCTGGCGGAGGCGCTGGCCACGGCCGACGTCCCGGCGGGGGTGGTGAACATCCTCACCGGTTTTCCCGAAGAACTGGCGCCCTGGATGGCAGGTCACATGGACATCAACGCCGTAGACCTCTCGGGAGTTCATCCCGAGGCTCTGTCGGACCTGGAGGAGGCTGCGTCCCACAACCTGAAACGCACCGGCCGCTGGGAGAGCCCCGACGCCAATCTCTACAGAATCTCGGCCTTCACCGAGATCAAGACCGTCTGGCATCCCAAGGGCCGTTGACGCCGTCACCGCTGATGGTGTGGCGACCCTCATTTTGAATGAGCCGCCAACAAGAGAGCCTGCCACGGTGTACATTTTGTTCAAAGCGCGGTAGCATTCGCCCCGTTCATTATGAATGGACAACCGACTGGAACCCCTATTCGAGAGAAGGAGAGAATCATGCTCCACCTACCGACAACCACAAGGGCTAAGGGACTGCTCAAGTTCCTGGTCGTACTTTCTTGCGCGGCGCTTGTCCTTGCGTCTTGCGGTGACGACGAGCCCGACGAGCCAACCGCCACTGCGCCGGAGACCACTACCGCACCGGATGAACCCATGGACGAGATGCCCATGATGGACCATCTTGGTGATGGCTCGCTGGGTGTCGTGGAGGTGGAGCCGGGTGAAGCTGTCCAGATCCGTTCGTTGAATGCGATCACGGGTGATGTGGCGTTCTTTGGTCTTCCGATCGAGCGGTCCGTGGTCTTGGCGATCGCCGACTATGGGCAGATTCACGGTTTCGATGTGGATATGGGCACGGGCTTGGATGACTTGTGCTCCAACGATGGAGGTCAGGCTGCTGCCCAGATCATCGTGGCTGATGAGGATGTGATCGGTGTGATCGGGACTTCGTGCTCGGGCGCGGCCACGGCTGCGGCGCCGCTGATCACCGACGCGGGGATGGTGCTGATCTCGGGTGGTAACACTTCGCCGGCGCTGACTTCGGACCTGGCTGGGACGGCTGGAGCGAACTACAGCTACGGCTATTACCGGACGGCTCATAACGACCTGTTCCAGGGCCGGGTGATGGCCGAGTTCGTGTTCAACGAACTGGGCATTACCACTGCGGCCGCTATCCACGATGGCGACCCCTACACGCAGGGTCTTGCGAAGGCGTTCACCGACGCGTTTGACGCCTTGGGTGGTGACGTGACCGGTTTCTCGGCTGTGAACAAGGAGGACACCGACATGGTTCCGGTGCTCACCGAGATCGCGGCCGGCAGTCCTGGCGCGTTGTTCTTCCCGATCTTCCAGCCCGCCGGCGACTTCGTGGCCGAGCAAGCGCCTGGCGTGTCGGGTTTGGAGAGCACGGTGCTCCTGGCTGCGGACGGTTTGCTGAACACCGCCTACCTGGCTCTGTCGCAGACCGAGGGGATGTATTTCTCGGGTCCCGACACCCGGTTCGGTCAGAATGTCAACGCCAGCACCGGTAAGACCGCCCAGGATTTCCTGTCTGCCTACGAACGCGACTACGGCGAGGCGCCTGCCGCTCCCTTCTGGGCGCATGGCTATGACGCCACCACCTTGCTGCTGGACGCCATCACCGCCGCCTCCTACGTTTCCGAGGACGGCTCGTTGATGGTTGACCGCCAGGGAGTCCGCGAGTATCTCGACAACGTAAGGGACTATCAGGGTCTGATCGGCCTGATCAGTTGCGACGACTTCGGTGACTGCGGTTCGCAGTTGATCACCGTGGTCTACCACCAGAGCGCCGACAATCCGGAAGCCACCATGGGCAATGTCGTCTACTCCGGAGGCGGAAGCGGAGAGGGGACGATGGAGCCCCTCGGTGACGGTTCGCTGGGCACCGTTACCGTGGAGCCGGGTGAGGCTGTGCAGATCCGTTCGTTGAATGCGATCACGGGTGATGTGGCTTTCTTCGGTCTTCCGATCGAGCGGTCCGTGGTGCTGGCTATCGCCGACTATGGGCAGGTCCACGGTTTCGATGTCGATATGGGTACCGGCTTGGATGACTTGTGCTCCAACGATGGAGGTCAGGCCGCGGCTCAGATCATCGTGGCTGATGAGGATGTGATCGGTGTGATCGGGACTTCGTGTTCCGGCGCGGCCACGGCTGCGGCGCCGTTGATCACCGATGCGGGGATGGTGCTGATCTCGGGTGGTAACACTTCGCCTGCGTTGACTTCGGACCTGGCTGGGACGGCTGGAGCGAACTACAGCTACGGCTATTACCGGACGGCTCATAACGACCTGTTCCAGGGCCGGGTGATGGCCGAGTTCGTCTTCAACGAACTGGGCATTACCACTGCGGCCGCCATCCACGATGGCGACCCCTATACGCAGGGTTTGGCGAAGGCGTTCACCGATGCGTTCGACGCGTTGGGTGGTGATGTGACCGGTTTCTCGGCTGTGAACAAGGAGGACACCGACATGGTGCCGGTGCTCACCGAGATCGCGGCGGGGAGTCCGGGAGCGTTGTTCTTCCCGATCTTCCAGCCCGCCGGCGACTTCATCGCCGAGCAGGCGCCGGGGGTTTCGGGCTTGGAGAGCACCGTCCTCCTGGCTGCGGACGGCTTGCTGAACACCTCGTACTTGGCCCTTTCTCAGACTGAAGGCATGTACTTCTCGGGTCCGGACACGCGGTTCGGCGAGAATGTCAACGCCAGTACCGGGAAGTCGGCCCAGGATTTCCTGGCTGCTTACGAGCGCGACTACGGTGAACCGCCTGCGGCGCCTTTCTGGGCGCATGGCTATGACGCCACCACGATGCTGCTGGACGCCATCGCCGCGGCTTCGCACCTGGCTGACGACGGTTCCTTGATAGTCGACCGGCAGGGAGTGCGTGCTTTCTTGGACGGCGTCCGCAACTATCAGGGTCTGATCGGGCTGATCAGCTGTGATGACTTCGGTGACTGCGGTTCGCAGTTGATCACCGTGGTCCACCACCAGAGCGCCGACAACCCGGAGGCGAGCATGGGCAATGTCGTCTACTCCGGCGGAGGCAACTGAACCGATAAATAACCACTGGACGATGCCGGAGCTGCCGCGGTCTTCCGTGTAAGCTTCGGCATCGTCTCTTTAAGCCTTTAAGGAGCGGCAATGGCGAGCGCGAGCATGTGGGTCCCCAGAACCAAGGTCGACTGGTTTCTGACGGTCCTGCGGGTCCTCGCTCTTACCGTGGTCACCGTGGGCCTGCTGGCGTTCATCGCCCAGCAGATCGATGTCGACAACCCCTTTGCCCGAGTGGTGAATCCCGACGCCACGGGTCTCACCGGTCCCCAGTTCCGGGGTTTGGTGATCTCGGGGTTCGCGCAGGGGGCGATGTACGGGTTGATCGCCCTGGGCTATTCGATGGTCTACGGTGTGCTCGGGTTTATCAACTTCGCGCACGGGGAGGTGTTCATGGTCGGGGCTATGACCGGGATGATCACCTCCAACAAACTGGACGACGCAGGCCTGTGGGAGACCAATTTCCTGGGATCGCTGTTCTTTATAGTGGCGGTCTCCATGTTGGTCTGCACCCTGACCGCGGTGATCATGGAGAGGGTTGCTTACCGACCCCTCAGAAAGGCGCCCCGCCTGATCCCGCTGATCACCTCGATCGGCATCTCCTTCTTCATCCAGAACACGTCGGTGGTGCTGCTCGGCCCGACCAGTAAGGCATACCCCGACATGCCCGATTGGCTCACCGCCAAACGCACTTTCCTGGAGATCGAAGGCACCAAGATCATGGTGATTTGCGTGGCGGCGGTGGCGATGCTGGGTCTGTGGCTCCTAGTCGAGCGCACCAAGACCGGCAAGGCGATGCGAGCCGTCGCCGAAGACCAGGAGATCGCCGGGCTCATGGGCGTGGATGTCAACCGCACCATCGTCAAGGTCTTTGCGGTAGGCGGCGCCATGGCCGGGGTGGCCGGCATCCTGTGGGGGGTCCTGTTCCGGAGCGTCATCCACTACACGGGATTCCTGCCCGGCATCAAGGCCTTCAGTTCGGCGGTGGTGGGGGGCATCGGCAACCTGGGAGGTTCCATGGCCGGCGGCCTGTTCATCGGCCTGGCCGAGTCGACCGGGCCCCTGCTCATCCTGGAACCGCTGGGCGTCAGCGGGGTGTCGCAACTGCGGGACGCGGTCGCCTTCGCCATGCTGATCGGCGTCTTGCTCCTCAAACCCAGCGGCCTGTTCGGCGAACGGCTGTCGGCTGAGGACCGGGCATGAGTGCCACCGTTCTTAACACCGTGCTCCGGCGTATACCGGGAACATGGCGGCGGGTTGTCCGGCTCGGGGCGCTGGGGGCTGTCGGTCAGGTGTTCATTTCCCTCTCGGGCATGCCTGTCCGGTTGGATGTGAGAGAGATAATCGTTCCCATTCTGAGCCTTGGCTATGTGACGGTCCTGGCCGTACCCCTGGTGTTGGGAGTCCTGCTGGGTCGGCGTCCCGAGCACGAGGAGTTTCTCGAGAACCCGCCCAGCCGGCGCGACCTGCTTCTAGGCGCCATTGCCGGTGGCCTCATGGGCGGTGGCGGATTGTCGGTCTTGGCGCTGCTGTTGGCCAATTTCGATCTGCGAGACCCCCTGATCAACTGGAGCCCGCAACTTCTGGAGTTCTTGAGCTTCGGCCGGGGGACGGCCTTCGGTGTTGGGATCTGGCTGGTGATCGGGGCAGGGCTCGGTCTGGTGGGAGGGACTCTACGCCTGGCTTCTTCCCGGACGCAGAGGGTGATCATGACGATGGCTCTGACGGTGGTGGGCGCCGCCATCTTGGAGTCGTTGGTGGTGGACCTGGTGGAGGGCGTGAGCCTCGAGGCTCTCGTCGAGTGGATGTACGCGCCCCGCGGCGGGCTCACCTTGGTTGGCGCCGGGGTACTGGCCGTCGTCTCCGGGCTGCTTTCTTTGGTCGGACAGGGGAGGGTCAAGAACATGCAAGAGAGGATCCAGGCCATGGAAGGCCCCCGCCAGACGCGGGTGAATCTGATGCTCATCGCCGCTGTGGGAGTGGTCCTGGTCATCCTGCCGCTGCTGGTCGGGAAGCTCACCAACGAGTTGCTGGCCAACATCGGTTTGTTCGTTCTGCTGGCCCTGGGACTCAATATCGTGGTGGGCCTGGCCGGCATCCTGGACCTGGGCTACGTGGCTTTCTTCGCAGTGGGCAGTTACTCGACGGCGGTTCTCACCGCGGCGACCTCGCCGAGGATTGCTCCGGAGTTTCCGTGGTTCGTGGCGCTGATCATCGTGATCTTCATCGCCATACTGGTGGGGCTGTTCATCGGCGCTCCTGTGATTCGGATGCGCGGCGACTACCTGGCCATCGTGACCCTGGGGTTCGGTGAGATCATTCGCCTGCTCTTCCTGTCCGACTGGTTGTCGGGTTGGTTCGGGGGATCCCAGGGGATAACCGCCATCGACGGAGTGGATGTGTTCGGACTGCTGACGGTGGACGGCACCAATCCACGCCGGGTCTTCTATTTGGTGCTGTTCTTCTGCGCGATCGCCATCTACATCTCCTGGCGCCTGGAACGCTCGCGGTTGGGACGCGCCTGGATGGCGGTACGCGAGGACGAACCGGTTGCTGAGGCGATGGGGATCAACACGGTGAACGTCAAGCTGATGGCCTTTGTGGTGGGGG
>JAPPKR010000077.1:6719-8255 GCA_028819835.1 bacterium
GAGGCGATGGGGATCAACACGGTGAACGTCAAGCTGATGGCCTTTGTGGTGGGGGCCGTGCTCGGGTCGTTCGGGGGCGCCATCTTCGTGGCCAAGGTCGGGTCGGTCTTTCCCACCAGCTTCCTCATCCTGGTCTCGATCATCATCCTGGTGGTGGTGATATTCGGCGGGATGGGGAACATTTTCGGGGTTATCGCCGGCGCGGTGGTGCTGATCGGCGTTCTGGGCGGGCCGAAGCAGCCCGGTCTGCTGGTTGAGTTCTCCGAGTTCAAGCTGCTCATCTACGGCGCCCTGCTGGTGTGGATGATGCTGGCGCGACCCGAGGGGCTGATTCCCAGTGCCCGCCGTTCGCGGGAGTTGCACCAGGAGGAATTCCTGCAGGACGCCTGGTTGAGGGGTCAAATCGATACGGATGACGCCGACGACGTCGATGGGGGCTCGGGGACTGCGGGTGCAGAAGCGTGAACGGAACGCCTCTTCTCGACATCCGCAACCTGACTGTGGAGTTTGGGGGCCTTCGCGCCCTGGACGGAGTCGACATCCAGGTGAACGAAGGAGAGATAGTCTCGGTCATCGGTCCGAACGGGGCGGGAAAGACCACCCTCTTCAACGCCATCACCGCCTCGGTGGAAGCCGACGGGGAGATCCTCTTCGAGGGGGAGACCCTGCTGGGTCTCGATCCCAACCAGGTGACCTCCAGGGGCGTGGCCCGGACGTTTCAGAACGTCCGCCTCTTCGCCAACATGACGGTGCTCGAGAACGTGATGGTCTCCCAGCACTGCCGGACCAAGCAGGGCACGTTCGGCGCGCTCTTCTACACGAAGGCCTTCCGGCAGGAGGAGGCCGAGATCCGCGCCCGGGCGGAGATGATCCTCGGCTTCTTCGGGACCCGCCTGGTGGGTTTCCGGCTCGACCAACCCGCCGCGGTGCTCTCCTATGCCAACCGTCGCCGGTTGGAGATCGCCCGGGCGATGGCCACCCAGCCCAAGCTCCTGTTGCTCGACGAACCGGTGGCGGGAATGAACCCGGTCGAATCGGCCGAGCTCACCGGTCTGATCGGTCGCCTTCGGGAAGAGTGGGGTTTCACCATCGTGGTAATAGAACACGATATGGAGGTTGTTCGGGAGGTGTCGGATCGGGTGATCGTGCTCGACCACGGCGTCATGATCGCTGACGGGGACTACGAGGAGGTCTCGTCGGATCCTCGCGTTATAGAGGCTTATCTGGGTCACGGGGCCACGACAAAATGACAAACTCCGGGCCCCTGTTGGAGATGCGTTCGGTCAATGCCCACTACGGCGCCGTCCATGCCTTGAAAGACGTGGATCTGGCCATTTACGAGGGCGAGCTGGTGTGCCTGCTGGGTGGAAATGCCAGCGGGAAGTCCACCACCCTCAAGACATTGCTCGGCATGCTGATCCCCACCTCGGGCGACGTCCTCCTGGACGGCGAAGTGGTGACCGACCGCCCCATCAGCTACCGGGTGCGCAAGGGCGTGACCATGGTTCCGGAGAACCGACGCCTGTTCAAGCGCCT
>JAPPKR010000182.1 GCA_028819835.1 bacterium
CGCCGGTCACCAGGCCACCAAGGACGTACCGGACCAGATCAACGCCATGCTGCGGAGATTCATCCAACACGCCGACGCCATTTCGGCCGAGATGATCCGCACCGGCGGGGTGTTCCAATACACCTTCCCGCCCACTTGAAACCCCTTTGCACGATCGGCAGACCTCGACCCCCGAAGTGAGAAATCGCGAAAATCGGAGCCCCTTCGGGCCCACCCCCACCACCACCTTGCCATGGGTTGAACGCGCTTCGCCCAGTTCGGAGGCAAACCTTGTTGAACAAGGCGACTTGATCCCTCGACGCGGTCCGTGCGACGCCGGAACGAACCTTGCAGGTGTTTGGTTCGTATCAATATGAATGGCGGGTGGGACAACAGTCAACCCTACCGCCTCGATTTGTTTCCCAACCTTCTGCGAGACCCGGTGGCGGTCCTGGGATCCCGGCCGGATCGGGACACCCTAAGCTCGGTGGCATGACTCAATGGATCACCACCTCCGACGGGGTCCGCATCGCCTACGACGAAGTGGGCGCGGGCGACCCGGCAATCATCTTCATCCACGGCGCTTACGGCAAACGGGGAGGCTTCGGCTTCCAAGAGGAGTACTTCTCCCCCAATCACCGCTGCATCCAGGTCGACCTACGAGGCCACGGCGACAGCGACAAGCCCGATGAGCCCTACACCATGGAACAACATGGCGACGACATGGGAGACCTCATCCGCCAACTGGGCCTGCACAAGCCCGTCATGGTCGGCCAGAGCGCGGGCGGACAGGTGGTGATCTCCACGGCCGCCCGCCATCCCGAACTGGTGGGGGCCGTGGCCAGCCTCGATTCACCCAGCAACATCCCCGGATGGCACCAGGCCCATCACGGCCCCTACGCCCATTTGATGAACCAGCCGGGCCCCGCTCTACGCGAGACGCTCTACAAGTTCCTGAAGGTCGCCTATCTGCCCACCGACGACCCCTCCCGGGTGGGCGCCATGCCCGACCGGCTCGCCGAAGTGTCCGAGGATCTGATCCTCAACACCTGGCGGGGAAAGATAGATTACGATCCCACATCC
The DNA here is from genome assembly GCA_028819835.1 of bacterium. Next base: position 1,063 of record JAPPKR010000182.1, read on the forward strand.
ACCCTGCGAGCCGTGAAGTGTCCCTACCTGTACATAGACTGCGGCCAGCCGGATCTCGACTTCGATTTGCTCCGGGAATTGTGCCCCCAGGTGGTGGTCGGCAAGACCGTTGGCTCGGGACACGCCGCCCTCCAGGAGGTGCCGGACCAGATCAACGCCATGCTCAACCGCTTCATCCAGCACGCCGACGCCATCGCCGCCGAGATGATCCGCACCGGCGGGGTGTTCCAATACACCTTTCCCGAGGACTGAGGACGCGGGGCGGCCAACGTTTCGCTCGGCCCCTCAATCAACCGTTTCTACACCCGTGTCGAGCACCGAGTAGCCGACGCGTCTTCGCCATCTTGGCCGACCTGACCTCTAAGCTCGGTGAGATGACTGAATGGATAACGACTTCCGACGGGGTCCGCATCGCCTATCACGAGGTGGGAGCGGGCGACCCGGCCATCATCTTCATCCACGGCGGCTTCGGCGATCGGAGCGGGTTCGGCTTCCAGGAGGAGTACTTCTCCTCCAATCACCGCTGCATCTCGGTCGACCTGCGGGGCCACGGCGAGAGCGACATACCGGACCAGATCTACACCATGGAACAGCACGGCGACGACGTGGCCGACCTCATCCGTCAACTGGGCCTGCAAAAGCCCGTCCTGGTCGGACAGAGCATGGGCGGACAGGTGATCATCTCGGCCGCCGCCCGCCATCCCGAGGTGGTCGGGGCGATCGCCAGCCTGGACTCGCCCAGCAACATCCCCGGATGGCACGCCTACCATCACGGACCCTTCGACCACCTGATGCAAGAGGGCCAGGACATCCGCAAGGCGCTGGAGCTTTTCTTGAGCGCCGCTCACCTGCCCACCGACGACCCGAACCGCGCCAAGAACACATCCGAACGGCTGGCCCGTCTCGGCGACAGGAGGATCCTCAACGGCTGGAGGGGAATGATGGCCTTCGACGCCGGGCCGGTGCTGGCCGGGGTGAAGTGCCCATATCTCTATGTCGACTGCGGCCAGCCCCGCCTCGATCTGGACCTGCTCCGGGAACTGTGTCCCCAGGTGGTGATCGGCAAGCCGGTCGGTGCAGGGCATGGAGCCCTCCGGGTGGCGCCGGACCAGATCAACGCCATGCTCAACCGCTTCATCCAGCACGCCGACGCCATCGCCGCCGAGATGATCCGCACCGGCGGAGTGTTCCAATACACCTTCCCCGAGAACTGAGGGCCCCCGGCTAGCCGCACATCCGCCGACGGACAGTCAGCTTGGCCCTGAGCCACGCCGACTCGTCAAGTAGGCTGTGGCACATGACTGAATGGATCACTACTTCTGACGGCATCCGCATCGCATACGACGAGGTGGGCGCCGGCGACCCGGCAATCATCTTCGTTCACGGCGGTTTCGGAGGGCGGGGCGGCTTCGACCTCCAGGAGGAGTACTTTTCCGCCAATCACCGCTGCATCCAGGTCGACCTGCGCGGCCACGGCGAAAGCGACAAACCGGAAACTTGGACCATGGCAAACCACGGCGACGACATGGGTGAACTCATCCGCCAACTGGGCCTGCACAAGCCCGTACTGGTGGGCCAGAGCATGGGAGGACAGGTGGTAATCTCCACCGCCGCCCAACATCCCGACCTGGTGGGAGCGATCGCCAGCCTGGACTCGCCCAGCAACGTGCCCGGCTGGACCGCCCGCGTTCACGGTCCCTACGATCACCTGATACAGAGAGACCAAGACTTCCGGGGGGCTCTGGAACAGTTTCTCAGCGCCTCCCACCTGCCCACCGATAACCCGAACCGCGCCAAGGAGACCGCGGAGTTCCTGGCTGGTCTTGACGACAATGTGATCCTCAACGACTGGCACGGGATGAGCGACTTCGATCCCGCGTCGGTGCTGGCCGGGGTTAAGTGCCCCTACCTGTATGTCGACTGCGGCCAGCCGTACATCGACCTGGACGTGGTCCGGGAACTGTGCCCCCAGGTGGTGATCGGCAAGCCGGTCGGCGCCGGGCACAGCGCTCTCCGGGTGGTGCCGGACCAGATCAACGCCATGCTCAACCGCTTCATCCGACACGCCGACGCCATCGCAGCCGAGATGGTCCGCACCGGCGGAGTGTTCCAGTACACCTTCCCCGAGGACTGAGGGCCGTCCCCGGCATCGGGTTAGAACAGTGACCCCATCTTTGAACCGGCGGTCCATCGAGAACCAGGCTGGCTGCAATGACTGAATGGATCACCACCTCCGACGGCATCCGCATCGCCTACCACCAGGTGGGCGCCGGCGACCCGGCCATCATCTTCATCCACGGCGGGTTCGGCAACCGGGGAGGGTTCGGCATTCAAGAGGAGTACTTCTCCCCCAACCACCGATGCATCGCGGTCGACATGCGGGGCCGCGGCGACAGCGACAAACCCGATGAGCTCTACACGATGGAACGACATGGCGACGACGTGGCCGAACTCATCCGGCACCTCGGCCTGAACCGGCCCGTGCTGGTGGGCCAGAGCATGGGAGGACAGGTGGTGATCTCCACCGCCGCCCGCCACCCCGAACTGGTGGGAGCCATCGTCAGCCTCGACTCGCCCAGCAACATCCCCGGATGGCACAAGGCCCATCACGGACCCTTCGATCACCTGATGCAAAAAGGTCTCCCCTTTCGGGAGACGCTGCAAGGGTTTCTCCGCGCCTCCTACCTGCCCACCGACGACCCCTCCCGGGTGGGGAACATGGCCGCCCGCTTCGCGAAGGTCCCCGACCATGTGATCCTGAACGGCTGGCACGGGATGAGCGCCTTCGATCCCGGGCCGATATTGGCCGGGGTGAAGTGCCCCTACCTGTACGTCGACTGCGGCCAGCCGGATCTCGACCTGGACCTGCTCCGTGAGTTGTGCCCCCAAGTGGTCGTCGGCAAAACGGTGGGTGCGGGACACCGGGCCCTCCAGGACGTGCCGGACCAGGTCAACGCCATGCTACGGCGCTTCATCGAACACGCCGACGCAATCGCAGCCGAGATGGTCCGCACCGGCGGAGTGTTCCGATACACCTTCCCGGAAAACTGAGCACCAACCCCCCACGGGCGCAGAAGGCGCGATCTCAACCCACGAGGGACATCATCACGCCGACCATTATCAGCCCCACCCCGGCCCACTGAAGTCGGTGGAGTCGTTCCTTGAAGAAGATCACCCCGCCGATGACGGACAGCACCTTGCCGCTTTGGGAGATGATTGCGATCAGCCACGCCGGGGCGTAGGCCAATCCGTATCCGAATGATATGAAAGAAACGCCGTCGATCAGTCCCACCAGGCCCAAGAGCCATCCCGTCCTCCAGGTGATCCTCACCTGGTCCTGAGGGTCGTCTCGTCCTAGCCGACGCCGCAACCCCAGCCGGGAGAAAACCACCAGCACCAACAGGACGAAGGCCACGGTGAAGACCCGCTGGGTGATGACGGTCAGGCTGGAGTCGACGCCGTCCCTGATGGGGATCTTCAGGCCGGCGTTGGACAGCGAACCCACGAAAACGCCAATTAGGGCGAAGACCGGTCCCCAGGTGACCAGTCGAATTCTGGTCCCGTGTTCGAACACCAGCGATACCAGTACTGCTCCCAGCACGGCGATCGGTATTCCTGCCCACTGCACGGCGCCGGGCCTCTCCCCCAGCAGCCAGAAGGAGTAGACCACCGTCATGGCGGTCCCCAGCGAGCCGACCGGCGTCACCACTGAAATCGGGCCCAGTCGGAGGGCCATGTAGGAGCCCAGGAACGAGGCGCCGACGCAGGTGCCCAGAAAAGTCAGGAGGATCAGGTGGTCGGTGGTCATCTCGATCGGCACGTCGATGAGGATTGCCCAGGCGACCATCACCAACAGGGCAACCGTCAGCGTGACGGCAGCAGAGCGCAACACGCCGAAGCGCCGCGCCACCACAGCCGTGAGCAGACGGTTGATCCCCAGCGTCACCGCGGTGACAAACCCGAAGATGATGCCGGTCAACACCCCTCAAACAACCTCACGCCTCTATTGCTGGCAGCCAATCGCAACCAGAGAACTACCCGGATAGGGCAGCCTCCAAGAAGCGGAGAGCGTCGTAGAAGTTATAGATGTCATAGTGGTGCTGGGCCTGGGCGATCAAATCAACCTGGCCGGCGGACAGGTCCATTCCCGAAGCGCTCTCGAACAATGCGTCGGCGCGGGCCTCGAATTCCTTCATCTCGTAGTAGAGGTCCTGGGCCAGCAGGAACTCTTTTAGCCCGGTTTGCGTCTCATAGTCCCCGGCCAACACCCCCCTGACCTTGAGCCTTTCGATCTGGGTGGCGTACACGATCTCGGGGTGGTAGCTCGGCAGGTCCAAGTCCCATAGGGCTTCCTGCTCCTCCCAACTGAAAGAGGGGTCGATCTGCTCCCAGATAGTCCCGATGTCCTCGGGCTCCAGGCTCAACCGGCGATAGTTGTTGATGAGATTGGCCTCGATCTCCCAACCCTGGTGCTGGGTCTCGGGATCATCGAGGAACTCGAAGGTGCGATAGGCGGCCGAGAGAACCCGGTAGACCAGGTCCTTGTTGTTGTTGACCCATTCGCGGTTGGCCAACAGGCCGATACCGCCCACGGTGGAGTTGGCGATCGCCGTTTGCTGGGAGAACGGATCGTTCTCGATCATCATCCCGAAGTTGATCAGCGGATCCCAGCCGTTGCGCATCATCTGCACCAGGATCGGGGCGCTAAAGGGCACGGCGTACTCGATCCGGCCCGGAACAGCCGAAAACTCCACGATCGCGGAGTCATTGACGTATTGAGGATTGGCGTAGTTACGCCAGTCGTTGGTCGTTATCCGAATCGGCTGAACGTTGCCGTCATCATCCAGGAGGGGCTCGCCGTCACGGTCCAGCAACACCAGGGGGTTGCCTTCCCCGTCCAGGGCGGGAATGTCCTGCTGATAAGTCTTCCACCACTCATCCAGATGGGCGAAGAACGCATCCAGGTACTGAGCCTGGTCTATGCTGCCGGGCGAAATGTAGATGTCCGCGCCAACCAACTGCTGCACGGCCGCCTGGGCGGCCTCGGGGAAGGCCAATCCCTCCTCCATGAACTCCGGCACGGTCTTGGACGGGCTGTCAGGCGCCACCAGGACGGCATAGCCGACATACATGTCCGCCAGGAGAATGGGCGGAGTCTCCTGAGCAAAGGTCTCCAACGACCCGAACAACCCCGGCACCCAACCGAGGGCCACGTTGCCCTCTCCGCTCCGCAACCAGGCAATCGCCTCGGCGCCGGAGATGAAAAGGTAAGTGGGCGTGCTGGGAACGATGGTGATGTTCAAGTCATCCCACCATCCCAACTCCAGGGGAATGTTCCAAAAGGCCGTATCCGCGCAACAGGCGTTGAAGCCCATGGCAACCTCGGCTTCCCGGATCTCGGGGGCCTCCACCATCAACGCTTCATCCTTTGATGGCCGGGTCTCGTCGGCGGTTGGTGCAGTCTCCTCAGCATCAGCTTCGGGCACGGCTGCACCCTCCTCTTGTGGGGCAGTCTCAGCCTCGGCGACAACAGCAGCAGTTCCCGGCGCTTCGTCACCATCGTCGCAACCCGCAACCAACAACGCCATGGTGATAACCAGAGCAAAAGGTGGTATTGACTTCCTCGTTTGCGTCTTCCTTCCGCTCGATCGCCCGTCTGCCGACGGCTGTCGACCAGGGCAGTTGAGATCGGCAAACCAGCCGACCCGCACCGTCCGAAATATACCCAAGCCGTTACCTGGGTGTCGTTGCACCCCAGGAAAACCCTCAAACTAGGCTGGCTCCCATGACTGAATGGATCACGACCCCTGACGGCATCCGCATCGCCTACCACGAGGTCGGCGCCGGCGACCCGGCAATTGTCTTCATACACGGCGGTTTCGGCAACCGCAGCGGCTTCGAACTCCAAGAGGGGTACTTCTCTCCCAACCACCGGTGCATCGCGGTCGACCTCCGCGGCCACGGAGAGAGCGACAAACCCGATGAGCTGTACATCATGGAGCAGCACGGTGACGACGTGGCCGCACTCATCCGCCAACTGGGACTGCAACGGCCGGTGCTGGTGGGCCAGAGCATGGGAGGACAAGTGGTGATCTCAGCCGCAGCCCGACATCCCGACCTCATCGGCGCGATCGCCAGCCTGGACTCACCCAGCAACATCCCCGGATGGACCGCCCGCCATCACGGACCCTTCGACCATCTGATGCAGGAGGGCCTCCCGTTCCGGGAGACGCTGCTCGGGTTCCTCAGTGCCTCCCACCTGCCCACTGACGACCCGACCCGCGCCCAGAAAGCAGCCGAGCGACTGGCGCAGGTTCCCGACCATGTGATCCTCAGCGACTGGCACGGGTTGAGCGCCTTCGATCCCGGGCCGATACTGGCAGCCATCAAGTGCCCTTATCTGTACGTCGACTGCGGTCAACCCCTCATCGACCTGGATCTGGTCCGAGAACTGTGCCCCCAGGTGGTGATCGGCAAGCCGGTCGGCGCAGGACATGGGGCCCTCCGAGTGGTGCCGGACCAGATCAACGCCATGCTCCGGCGCTTCATCGAACACGCCGACGCAATCGCAGCCGAGATGGTCCGCACCGGCGGAGTGTTCCAGTACACCTTCCCCGAGAAATGAGCAGCGCTTCCACCCACTGCCACCAGCCTCAGAACTCGGGTTAAGTCCCGATCACGGCCAAAATCGCAAAAAAAGAGGGGTCCCCTTCGGGCTCCCTCCCCCAACACCCTAGCGGCCTATATGATCCCAGGTCAGCGTTGTATTGGCCTTTGTCAGTACCATTTTTGGTATCAGGACGCTCTCTGGGTTCTCTGTAAATTGTTGGGCTCGCAGTGGAGGAGGTGTTGTTTGCGGTTCTCGGTGGTGGGGGCGATTCGCCACTCTCTGAGATGTCAGGCGCCCCCCAACAGGATTCAGCTTGTTGTGCTTCTGCCCTTGGGCATTCTATGGAGGGCGGTCAGTCTCTTTCGGGGGTTTTGCTCTGTCCGATTCTGGGGCGGTGAGCGTTTATACTTTGCTAAGGCTATGGCGGTCTTTGAGGGCGGGGGCGGCAACTGGATCACCCTGGTCGGCGGCTCTGTTCTGTCGATGGGAGTCA
>JAPPKR010000108.1 GCA_028819835.1 bacterium
TGGTGATGGAGGTGGAATACGCCGTGTTCAGCGCCGAAGGCGCCGCCTACCACCAAAGGCTGTTGGCAGAAGCGCCCCACTTGATCGACTCCTCTATAAGGGCACTCCTGGCGACCGGTCTGATGATGCCCAGCGAGCGTTACCTGACGGCTCTGCGGGCACGGGAGCGCGTCCGGCGGGGAGTGCGTCAGTGCTTTGAAGCGAACCGCCTCACCGGGATGGTCACCCCCACCTTGGCGGCCACCGCCGCTCTGAAGGAACAGGACTCCTTCGACTACGGAGGGCCGAGCGAAGAAGTTATCTCGGCCTATGTACGGACCACCGCCCCCTGGAACCTGACCGGCCTGCCCGCCTTGTCCGTACCGTGCGGGTTCGATCCCGCCGGGCTCCCCATCGGACTGCAGATCATCGGCCGTCCTCTGGCGGAGAACGAGATCTCCCGCATCGGACAGGCCTACCACACTGCCGCCGGCTGGGACTTGGTCCCTCCCATCTCCGTCGGCGGCCCCGCCTTATAGGGGTACGCTCTCTCACCAAGCAATGGAGATGCCAGATTTTCGACCGCTTGGGACCGGAGAGGTCGTCCGTTTCTCCTGGGACCTCTACAGGCGGCGGTTCGGGTCGTTGATCGGGGTGAGCCTCACCCTGTTGGCCATCCCCTCCCTTCTCCAGTGGCTTCCCGGCGTCGGCTTGATGATGAGCATCCTGCTGCTGTTTGCGGAACTCCTGGCCATCGGGGCTTTCATACGGATCGTGGCCTCCCACTGTGTCGGTCTTCACTTCTCGGCGGCCGAAGCGATACGGATGGCCTGGAGACAGTACGGGAACATGCTCCTGATGGTGGTGGTCTTCGCATTGGCCGTGGCTACGGTGGCCGCCGTCATGACCATGATCGGCTCAGCCATCCTGGCCGTGGTCGCCCCCGGATTCGCGGCGGAGGTGAGCTCCTACGGCGACGATCCCTTCTCAATGCCGGCCGAGACCTTGCTGCCTTTCCTGTTGTGGACTTTCGTGATGGTCCTCCCCGCCATCTGCCTGGCGATGACGTGGTGGGTGGCCCCCATGGGCTTGACGGTGGAGGGTACGGCCGCTATCCCCAGCCTGGTGCGGTCATGGAAGCTGGTCCTGCCGAACCTGTGGCGAACCATCAAGGTCCTGTTGCTGGCCCTCTTGGTGGTGGCACTTCCATTCTTGATCATCTACCGGACGCTCCCCTACCACTGGGCGGTCCTGCTTCTCAACGTATTCGGCCTGCCCTTCTCATGGGTGGTGGCGACCGTGCTCTACCTCGATCTTCGCGTGCGATCGGAGAATCTAGATCCCGAAGTCTTGCATCAGGAACTGATCGAAGGTTGAGTTGAACCTCGAAGAGATTCTCCAACAGAGGATCTTGGGCACGCGGATCTTCATGCCAGCCATCAGCCTTTTTGTGACGATGCCATAGAGGCAATGATGCATACTGTCATGTATGCGGCGTATACGGCTCTATTTGGACCCGGACCTTGATGAGGCTCTGTCAGCCGAGGCCACGCGGTTGGGGACATCCCGGTCTGCCTTGGTCCGCGACGCGGTCCGGGCCTCGCTGGAGGCTTACTTCGATACTCCCGGCGACGCTGTTGACGAGCTGATTGGTGGTCTGGACGTCGATCCCGATGACGATCTCGATTCGGTGATATACGCGCCCCAACAAAGCCCCTGAATCCGACGCTCCGCCGTTCCGGGCTTGGTTGTATATCCGCTAGCCGCCTTCGGCAAACTTCACGAGGGTCGTGGCGACTTCCTCCACTTGTGACTCGGTGATCTGGGGGAAGCATGGCAGTCCGAGCATCCGCGACGCGGTGTACTCGGCCGTCGGCAAGGAGCCCGGTCCGAGTCCCATCCAGCTATAGGCGGGATGGAGATGAAGTGGCGGGTTGTAGATCAGCCGGGCGGGAATGCCCCGTGAGTTCATGTACTCCTGGGCCTCGTCGCGATTGTCGAGCATCGCGTTGTATGCGAAATAGACGTGCTTGGCCCAGGGCTCCTCATGGGCGGCGGTCACCGGCGTCCCCTCGAAGATCTCCCGGTAGATGGCGGCGGCCCGTCGACGGCCGGCGATGCGGTCGTCCAGGGTGGGGAGCTTGGCTCTGAGGATGGCCGCCTGGATGGTGTCGAGACGCTGATTGAAGCCTTCCTCCAGCACCGTCCACTTGCCTCCGGTCAGGTCTCCGGGAAAACGCGGCACGCGGGGCGCGTGGCCGTAGTTTCGTAGCACGCGGATTCTCTCAGCCATGTCTGGGTCGTTGGAGACGATCATCCCTCCATCCCCGTACCCTCCCAGGATCTTTCCTGGCGCCACGCTGAAACACCCGAGCGGGCCGTAGGTCCCCATCCGCCGCCCCTTGTACTCGGCGCCGATGGCAAGACAGGCGTCTTCGATCACCGCTATGCCGTGGTGATTGGCGATCTCCATGATGGGATCCATGTCGGCGGGGTGGCCGAACAGGTGCACGGGGAGGATCACCTTGGTGCGGGGAGTGATGTATTGCTCCAGCTTCTCGGGATCCATGTTGAAGGTGTCGGGGGTTGTGTCCGCCAGCACCACCTTGGCGCCGGCGTGGGTCACCACCGAGGCGGTTGGATTGTCGGTGTTGGGGACCGTGATCACCTCGTCGCCAGGCTGCAGGTCCATCGCCTCCAAGGCGAGGTGAAGCGAAGCCGTGCCCGACCCCACTCCCATGGCGAACCGGGCGTTCTGGTAATCGGCGAAGTCTTTCTCGAAAGCCTCCAACTCCTCGCCGAGTACGTAGTTGCCGCTGGCCAGGACTCGCATGATCGCCTCGTCGATCTCGGGCTTCAGCGACTGGTATTCGGCGGCCAGATTGCTGCTGGGGACTGCCAAGGGGTGCTCCTCTGTCGGTTGGATATGCGAAATGTTAGCCCTGGACAGGCTACGCGGGCAATGAAAGGACAGTGTTCTACCTGGCCATCCGGACAAAGAACGGCGAGTCTTGACCCTGGAACTCCTGAAGACTCACCTGGCTCTGAACTCTGGGATGGTCGGAAAAGAGAACCCTTATGGTGTCAGTACTTCGATGCCCAGCCTCTCGGCGCCGGCAGCCAGTCGCTGGTCATAGGTGACCAGGCCTCGGAGGTCATCTCCCAACTCCATGGCTGCCGCCAAGTGGATCGCATCCAGGCTGCGCAAGAGGTGAGGTTCCAGGATGGCCGCCCGCTCGCACAGTTCGGTGGACAGGGTAAGGATTACCAGAGCTTCGAGTAAGGCTCTGGCTTGCACCATTAGGTCCGGTGCGATCCTTCGCGTCACCCTCAACAACTCGGTCCGGAGAAGATCGCTTGAAAAGACCTGTTCTTCGTGAGATTCCAGCCACCGGACCAGTGAGTTGGTGCCTTCTTCTGGGATCAACAACTTCACGGCCGCCGAGGTGTCGAGGTAAAACACCGTCAATACCGCTCGGCTCGACGCATCTCCTCCAGTTCTGCTGACAAGGTAGGAGAACCGGGCGGTGACTCTGAGGGAGGCGGCAGGTCAGTAAGCCTCCGACGGGCTTGGCGGGCCCGGCCGGCTTGGATGAGGGTCTCGACACGATTGCCTGAGATGGGCGCCATTTGGGCGACTGGGCGACCTCGCACCGTAATCGTCACGGAGGCCCCTGCCGCAACCCTGGCTACCACCGCCGAGGCGTTCTGCTTCAGGGCCCGAATCCCTACTTCATCCATGTGCTACATTGTAGCACATAGTTAGGTGGTCATCCCACATACATTGATACTGCTGCCGGAGAACATCCACAACAGCGGGTCATCGGGGGCGGCGTGACCTGCGGCGATGGCTGGAGTTGGTCAGCCGGCGCCCAGGAACTCCAGGAGCGTTGCGGCGGCTTCCTCCACCTGCGACTCGGTGATCTGCGGGAAGCAGGGTAGGCCGATCATCCGGGAGGCGGTCTTCTCGGCAACCGGCAGGGAACCCGGGCCGAGACCCATCCACCGATAGGCCGGGTGGAGATGCAAGGGCGGGTTGTAATACAGCCTGCTGGCGACTCCTCGCGAGGCGAGGTGTTCCCGGGCCTGGTCGCGAAGCCCTGCAGGGACCATCGCGTTGTACGCGAAGTAGACGTGACGGGCCCAGGGAGCCTCGTGGACGGCCGTAACCGGGGTGTCGGCAAAGAGGGCTCGGTAAAGGGCGGCCGCTCGCCGCCGGCCGGCGATGCGGTCTTCAAGGGTGGGAAGCTTGGCTGCGAGGATGGCGGCCTGGATGGTGTCGAGACGCTGGTTGAACCCCTCCTCCAGCACCTTCCATCCGGTTCCTCCGGTCAGGTCTTGACCGGACAGTCGCAAGCCCGGCGCATGACCGTAGTTTCTGAGCACCCTGATGCGGTGAGCGAGGTCGGGGTCGTTGGTGACCACCATTCCTCCGTCCCCGTACCCTCCGAGTATCTTGCCCGGAGCCGTGCTGAAGCATCCCAACGGGCCGAAGGTCCCCGTGCGCCGTCCCTTGTACTCACCGCCCACCGCCAGCGCCGAGTCCTCCAACACCAGGATCCCGTGACGGTCGGCGATCTCACAAATCGGGTCCATGTCGGCGGGGTGTCCGAACAGGTGGACCGGAATGATCACCTTGGTGCGGGGAGTGATCTTTTCCTCGAGCTTCTCCGGATCCATGGTGAAGGTGTCCCCGGTGGTGTCTGCCAGGACCACCTTCGCACCGGCATGCGTCACCGCCGAGGCGGTGGGGTTGTCGGTGTTGGGAACGGTGATGACCTCGTCTTCGGGTCCCAGGTTCAAGGCGGCCAGGGCCAGGTGCAGAGACGCCGTCCCTGAACCAACGCCCATCGCATAGCGGGCCCCCACATAGTCGGCGAAGGCTGCTTCGAACGCCTCGAGCTCGTCGCCCAGGACATAGTCGCCGCTGGCCAGCACCCGCCCCACAGCTTCGTCGATCTCAGTCTTCAGTGACCGGTACTCGGCCGCCAGGTCGCTCATGGGCACTACCAAGACAGACTCCTCTTTCAGGTTGCTACTGCGGGGAATCTTAATCGGCGAACCACGCGATCGAGACTGACGCTCCGTGGGGTGAGTTGGCGGCCGGGCAGTCTGATTATCCCTGGCGGGCCCGTTCCAGCAACTCGATCACCTGATAGTCCGGGGTGGGCCGGAAGTCGGCGTAGAAGTGGCCGATTGCCGAGAATCGCCGCGGAGTGGAAACGGCCACGAATTCGTCGGCGGCAGCGGCGAAGATGGCGGGAGCATCGCAGGGCGCCACGGGGGTGGCCATGACCACCCGATCTGCGCCCAGCCGGCGGGCAATGGCGCAACCGGCCAGGGCTGTGGAACCGGTGGCCACCCCGTCATCGACGATTACAGCCGTTTTACCCGCCAGATCCACGGCGGGGCGGCCCTGGCGGAACACGTCGGCCTGCCGGGTCATCTCGCTCGTCTCTCGGTCCACCAGGCGTTCTATGTGGTCGGCGCCGATGCGGAGCCTTTTCACCCGGTCCTGGTTGATTATCTGTATCCCTCCTTCACCAAGAGCGCCTATGGCCAACTCCGGCTGAAAGGGAGCGCCGAGCTTCCGCACCAGGAGGACCTCAAGCGGCGCCGACAGCCGGCGGGCAACCTCGAAGCCCACCGGGATCCCGCCCCTGGGAAGCCCGAGCACCACGGCTCCCTCGCCCTTGAGGTGATCGAGACGGCGGGCCAGTTTGCGTCCGGCGTGGGACCGGTTCATGAACCTCACCGGACGCTCCTGTCTTCCCGTCCAACTTCGGGGAGCAGGGCCTCGCGGATCGGAAGGTCGCCAATCCGGATTGTCACATTAAGCTGAGGGTAAGGAACGGAGGAGATGGTGTGATGCCCTTTGTCGTGTTGGCGCAGACGTTGGCGGACGCCTGCGGCGCTGCCCCGCAGGCTATCTGTCGGCTCGTTTTTGATGTGACCGGTAGCACCGGCGCGGCGCGTTTCGCTGATTTCGCGGCCCGTCCTGTCAAGGTCGTGATCATCCTGGTGATTGCTTGGTTGGCCAACCGGATGGTACGGCGTTGGCTCAACCGGGCTGTGGAGGGTTGGTTGGAGCGGCGGGCGGCTGTTGCCGAGGCAGCCCGGGACAAATCGGCCGAGGCTTCCGATCGAAAAGAGGGGGGACTCCGCGAAGCAGCGCTCCATCGGGCCAGCATGATGCTCGAACAGCAGGAACGGAGCACCCAGCGGACCAGGACCCTCGGGGCGGTACTGCGGTCGATTGCCTCGATCGTGATCTACGGCATGGCCGTGATGATGTCTCTCGCCGAGTTCGACGTGAACCTGGGGCCGCTCATTGCCGGCGCCGGCATCGTGGGCGTGGCGGTGGGCTTCGGCGCACAGAGCCTGGTGAAGGACTTCCTGACGGGAGTGTTCATGCTTCTTGAGGACCAGTACGGCGTGGGGGACGTGGTCAACGTGGGCGAAACCGTCGGGGTTGTGGAAGCGGTGAAGCTCCGCACCACCCAGATCCGTGACATCAGCGGGACCGTGTGGTACATACCCAACGGCGAGATCCGCCGGGTAGCCAACCTGTCACAGGACTGGGGCCGGGCGGTGCTGGACCTCGAGGTGGCATACGACACCGACATCGAGAAGGCCAAGACGGTCATCAAGGAGGTGGCCGACGGGCTATGGCGCGAGCAATTACCGCACGCCACGATCACCGAAGAGCCCACTATCGCAGGTATTCAAAGCTTCGGCGCAAGCGCCATCGCCATCCGGCTGATGGCCAAGACCGAGCCTGGTGAGCACTTCGCCACCGCTCGGGAACTGCGGGGCCGGATCAAGGCGGCCTTTGACGAAGCCGGAATCGAGATACCGTTCCCCCAAAGGACCGTATGGATGAAGACCGAGCAGCCGACTGACGGTTCGACAGCCTAGGCATCGATCTCCGAATCGACTGGCTCGGCTCAACGGACGCACAATCCCACGACGAAAGACAGAACATGACCAATGACAACAGGCTGGAAGGCCGGGTGGCGGTGGTCACCGGCGCCGCGGCGGGGATCGGCCGGGCCACCGCGGAGTTGTTCGCCGAAGAAGGGGCCCGCGTGGTGCTGGCGGATATCGCCGGCGAGGCGGTGGGACGGGCCGCCGCTGAGATCCGGGAGACCGGAACGGAGGCCGTTGCGGTGGTTGCGGACGTTTCGACCGAAGAGGGCGCGGAGGAGGTGGTGGGGACCGCGGAGCGCCGCTTCGGCCCGGTGGATGTCCTGGTGAACAACGCCGGCGTCGAACTGAAGAGGCTGGTAGAGGAGACCAGCCTTGAGGAGTGGGACCGGATCCTTCGCATCAACCTGACGTCGGCGTTCTTGATGTCCCGGCGGGTGGTCCCCGCCATGAAGGAGCGGAGGAGCGGCGTGATCGTGATGAACTCTTCGGTGGCGAATTTCATTGCGGCGGGCGGCACCACCGCCTACGGGGCGTCGAAGGCCGGGATGATGGCGCTGGCGCGGGGGATGGCGATGGAGGGAGCGCCCTACGGGATCCGGGTCAACGCGGTGTGTCCGGGCGTTATCGACACCCCGATGAACGAGCGGAACCTTTCCAGGGCCGAGGATCCGGAGGCCATGCGGCAGTCCTGGTTCGACATCACACCCCTGGGGCGCCTGGGAACTCCCCGCGACGTTGCACAGGCCATCTTGTTCCTGTCGAGTGACGAGTCGCGGTTCGTGACGGGTTTGCCGCTCGTAATTGACGGCGGGAGGATGATTCCGTAGGTTTCCGGAAGTAGGGGGACTTCCGAGAACCCTCTGGTTGTTTAGACGGCCGCCACCTCTTCGTACACCTCGGGCCGGCGGTCGCGGTAGAAGGCCCAATAGCGGCGCACCTCTTCCACCATGCCCAGATCCAACTGGCGCACCAGCACCTCGTCCTCGGTGTCCGAGGCGGTCTCGCCCACTATCTCCCCGCGGGGGTCCGCGAAATATGAGGTGCCGTAGTAGTCGGTGCCCTCGAGGTCCTCGGCGCCCACCCGGTTGATGGCGCCCACGAAGTACTCGTTGGCGACCGCCGCGGCCGGCTGTTCCAGCTGCCAGAGGTGCT
>JAPPKR010000158.1 GCA_028819835.1 bacterium
CCCACATCCCCAGCTTGCGGTGGTCTATGCCGGTTGACTCGTGCTGGTCGTGGTGGTCCATCGCAGCGGCCGCATCCATCAGGCGTCGTCCTCCAGCGAGGAGTACCCGTCTCCCGACGGCTCGGAGTCGTCATGCTCATCGTGGGGCTCCTCGAGGGGTTCCATGCTCCAGCCGAAGGAGGCGGACGCCACCACCAGCACTCCAACGAGAATCAGGAGTTTCCCCACGAAAGAGGTGTGATAGATGATCCCCCATCCCACCAGGGGTATTCCCGCAGCCAGCAATATGGGGTAATAGGAAGGAGCGGGAAGGTGGATGGGATGGGGCGGGTCTATCCCGGTCTCCATCAGGTCCGTGAGTGTTTCCTCCGCCTCCGGTCTGCGGACCGGCCTCCCCTCGGAGTCCTCTGCGTACTTCTTGTGCCAGAAGTCGTCGAGTGAGGTGACCGTGGGCGCCACCCCGAAGTTGTATTCGGGGGTGGGATTGGGGGTGGTCCACTCGACGGTCCGGGCGTCCCATGGGTCTATTCCCGAGGGTTCACCGTGTTTCTTCGACCTCCACCAGTTGAACATGAAGATCAGCACCCCGGCGGCGATGATGAAGGCTCCGACCGTCGCCACCAGGTTCCAGAAGTCGAATCCCGCCTCGGGCGGATAGTAAGCGGTCCGCCGCACCATACCCTGCAGGCCCAGCCAGTGCATGGGCGCAAAGGTGAGGTTGAAACCGGTGAACATCGTCCAGAAGTTGAGTTTCCCGAGCTTCTCGTTGAGCAGCCTGCCGGTCATCTTGGGGAACCAGTAGTAGAGCCCGGCGAATAACCCGAACACCGACCCTCCGAACAGGACGTAGTGGAAGTGGGCCACGATGTAGTAGGTGTCGGTCTGCTGCCAGTCGGAGGGAACCACGGCATGGGTCACCCCGGACAACCCCCCGATGACGAACATCGCCACGAATCCGATGGCGAACAGCATCGGGGTCGTGAATTTTAATCGACCTCCCCACATGGTGCCCATCCAGTTGAAGATCTTGACGCCGGTCGGAACCGCGATGGTCATGGTTGACAACCCGAAGGCGGCCTGGGCCACCGGGCTGATCCCGGAGGCGAACATGTGGTGGGCCCACACTCCGAATCCCAGGAAGGCGATGGCCGCTCCGGCGAAGACCACCGCCGCGTATCCGAAGAGGGGCTTCTTGCTGAACACCGGTAGGACCTCGGAGACGATCCCCATCGCCGGGAGGATCAGGATGTAGACCTCGGGATGGCCGAACAGCCAGAACAGATGCTGCCAGAGTATGGGATCGCCACCGGCCTCTGCTACGAAGAACAGGCTCCCGAACTGACGGTCGAAAGTCACCATGAAGAGGGCGATGGCGATGATGGGAAGGGAGAACAGAAGGAGGAGGGCGACCACCAGGCTCATCCATACAAACACCGGCATCCGGAGCAGCCGCATACCCAGGGCGCGCATGTTGAAGATGGTGACGATGAAGTTGACCGACGAGATAAGGGAGGCCAACCCCAGGAATTGGACGCCCAGCGCCCAATAGTCCATGGCCGTGCCGGGTGAGTAGAAGGGCCCGGCGTTCGGTTGATATCCGAACCAACCGCCATCCGGCATCCCCCCCAGTACGGTGTTGTCCGCCGGATCCAGGTTCCCCGACACTCCTTCTACGCCGGCGGGCGCTGCCGGGTCGCTGAAAACCAGCACGGAGTAGAGAAAGATTCCCGCGAACAGGAAGATCCACCAGGACAGGGCGTTCATCCGGGGGAAGGCCACGTCTCGGGCGCCGATCATCAGCGGGAGGAGATAGTTGATGAAGGCTGCCGAGATCGGCATGACGAACAGGAACACCATGGTGGTCCCGTGCATGGTGAAGGCCGCGTTGTATTCGGCGGCGGTCAGGAAGGTGTTGTCGGCTGACGAGAGCTGGATTCGCAGTAAAAGCGCCTCCAGGCCTCCGACCAGAAAGAAGATGAACGCCGCATAGCCGTACATGATCCCGATCTTCTTGTGATCGGCGGTGGTGATCCACCCCCAGAATCCCGTGGTGGAGCGGGGTCTGCGGAAGATGGTTGTGGCGGGGCGGCGCTCGGCGGTGGCGGTCATGCGGAGAACTCCGGCCTGGCGGCTGTCGAAGGGACTTTCTCGGGAACGGGTCGGGTCAGGTGCAAGTTTACGCTCACTTCAGGGTATCCAGCCAGGCGATCAAATCTTCTATCTCCTGGTGGGTGAGATCCAAGTTGGGCATGAAGGACCCGGGTTTGACCTTGGGGGGGTTGGCCAGCCACTCACGCAGGCCATCCGACCAGGACTGTCCCTCGCGGGGCAGAATGGCGCCGGCGAACACGCTGCGGGAAGCGAAGTGGGTGAGATTCGGCCCGTTGAAGAACTCGTCCGC
Source organism: bacterium (assembly GCA_028819835.1). The sequence goes on from JAPPKR010000158.1 coordinate 2,402, forward strand.
CACCAGGTTGGTGCCCTGGTAATCGGGCCCGTAGTCAACCGTGTGGCATTGGGTGCAGCCTTGCTCCTGGAACACCTTCAACCCGGCCTCGGCCGGGCTCTCGGTGGCGGGCGGAACGGCGTATTGCTGCTGGTCCGCGACCCAGGAGTCGAAGTCGGTCTGGGTCATCGAGACCACTCGTGCCCTCATCAGCGAATGGGAGAGGCCGCAGAACTCGGCGCAGTGTCCCCAGTATTCGGCAGGCTCATCGGCCTGGAGCCTGAGCGTGGTTTCCTGGCCGGGAACCAGGTAACGCTTTCCCATCAGGTGGGGAACCCAATAGTTGTGAAGCACGTCGGCCGACGTCATATAGGCGCATACTTCACGGTCGATGGGCATCGCAAGCACGCTGGCGGACTCGATCCCGTGGTCGGGGTACCGGTACTCGAACCACCACTGATGCCCGATGATCTCCACCGGCATGGCGTCGTCGCCGCATTCGGTCAGGTCGAACACCCCCTGGATGGTCGGCACCGCGATCACGGTCAGTATCAGGGCGGGGATGATGGTCCAGGTGATCTCCAGCTTGTTGTTGCCGTGAATCTGGCGGGGGTCCTTGCGTCCTTCCCTGTCCCGAAAGAGGAGAACTATGAGGAGAATCCCTCCCTCGACCACCACGAATATGACCACGGCGATCCAGAACACCTGCCAGAACACCGCGTCGATCCTCTCGGCGAAGGGCCCGGCCGGCTCGAAGGTGGTCAGGGGAGCGTCCTCGATCTCCACCAGGCTGCAGGCGGCAAGGCCGAAAACCGTTAAGGCAACCAGCGATCCCCATCTGATGAGTGGTCGTATGAGCCGCCCCAGGTGCCGCCAGATCATATAGGCCAGATGATACGATCTGCGCCTGCTCTTCCCAATCCGGGCCATCGCCGACTCATCATGTGAGCCCTTTCAGAGCGGCGGGTGTTGGCCGCTTGCTACGCTGAAAACAGGATGGTGAATGACAATGGCCGGGCCTTGGTGAGCCTGGAGGATGTGGTCATGCACTACCCGGTCAGAATGGAGGGGATAGTGGGACGTCGGCGCCAGTTGAGAGCGGTTGACGGAGTGAGCTTTTCCATCTCCGAAGGTGAGGCTCTGGGGCTGGTGGGAGAATCGGGGTGCGGAAAATCCACGGTGGCGAAGCTGATGATGCGCCTGCTGACCCCTACCAGCGGTCGGGTTGTGTTCATGGGTCGGGACATCACCGACCTGGGGAGACGGGAGATGCGACCGCTGCGGCGCCACATGCAGATCGTCTTCCAGGATCCATTCGCTTCCCTGAACCCCGGTATGAAAGCCGGAGAAATCGTGGCCGAGCCCCTGGTGGTCCACGAAGGGCGGCGTCCCGAGTCCGGGAGGGTTGCAGACCTATTGGAACTGGTGGGATTGCATCCCGGCGACGCCCGGAAGTATCCCCACGAATTCTCAGGAGGGCAGCGCCAGCGTATCAGTATTGCCCGGGCCTTGGCGCTGCGGCCCAAGCTTCTGGTGTTGGATGAGCCGGTGTCGGCCCTGGATGTCTCCATCCAGGCGCAGATCATCAATCTCTTGATCGAGTTGAAGCAGAACCTGGGGTTGGCTTATCTCTTCATTGCCCACGATCTGTCCGTGGTACGTCATGTGTGCGAACGGGTGGCTGTCATGTACCTGGGAAGGATCATCGAGTGGGGTGACCGGGAAGAGGTGTTCTACCGGCCCTGTCACCCCTACACCCAGGCCCTGGTGTCGGCGGTCCCGGTACCCGAGCCGTTCTCTCGGGAGGAACGGAGCCGCATCCTCCTGGAGGGCGACGTGCCGAGTCCTCTCCATCCTCCTTCGGCTTGCCGGTTCCGGACACGGTGTTGGAAGGCGCAGGAACTGTGCGCAACCGAGACGCCCGTGCTGGAACGCCGCTTGGCCGGAAGCGGGAGAGCGGCCTGTCACTTTCCCGAGCAGGTGGAAGCAGTCAGAACAGGACCATGATCCGACTTCGAACTGCCCATCTTGAGGTGAGGGTCGATGAGAACAAGGGAGCGGAGATCCTCTGGTTGGGCCGGCCGGGGGGGCGGAACCGTCTGGCTTGGATCGACTCCGACTGGCCTCTGCGCGCCTCGGCCGGCGCTTCCTACTACTCCTCCGACCTCGATTGGCTGTCCGAACATCGGGGCGGGTGGCAAGAGATGTTCCCCAACGCAGGAGCAGGCTGCACGGTGGCGGGCGTCACCCACCCCGTTCACGGCGAGGCGTCCCTGGCGCCCTGGGAGATCTTGGAGACTTCGGGTGACAGCCGGGTCACCCTTCGCTGCTACACCCACACCCCGTTGGTTCTGATCCGCAAGATGACTCTCGATCTGGAGAGCCCCCGCCTTCACCTGGAAGAGGAGGTCCATAATCGGTCGGACATGGTTTCTCACTATTTGTGGGGTCATCATCCCACCTTCGCGGCGCCGCCGGGCACCCGCATGATCATGAAGGGGGCCCGCCTGGAGGTCCCGGGGTTGGGGGTGCCCGAGGACGACCTGTCACCGGGAGGCCGGTACTCCTGGCCGTGGGTACAGGGCCGGGACGGCGAGCCGGTTGACCTGGGTGAGATGCCCCGCCACCCGGTGGAACGCTTGGCGTATCTCACAGAGGTTCCCGAACCGGCCTGCCACATCCAGCGGCCCGACACCGGAGACCGGTTGACTTTCCAGTGGTCGGCGGACGCCTTTCCCTATGCGTGGTTGTGGATAAACCGGCAGGCCTCGCGATTCCCCTGGTTCGGCAGGCTTAGTTCGATGGCGGTCGAGCCGGTGAACGCCTGGCCGGCCGATGGGCTGGCTGCGGCCATGGACCGGGGACAGGCGCCGGTGCTAAAGGGTGGACGGACTCATAAGGCATGGCTGAGCGTGCGGCTCAGCGAGTTGTGAAAGGAGATGATGTGAGATGAGCCAGGTAGAGGTTTACAGCGCCGGTCTCGACCATCCCGAATGCGTGGCGATCGACCCCGACGGCCGGGTCTGGGCCGGAGGAGAAGCGGGACAGATATATGTAATAGACCCCGAGACCCGTCAACCGGAAGTGATCTGTCAGTTGAATGCCATGGCCGCCGGCCTGGCCTTCGACCGCAACGGCTATTGCTTTGTCTGCAGCCAGGACAACACCATCGCCAGGGTTGCCGCTTCGGGCGAATGGGAGGTATTCTGCGACTCGGTGGACGGTCGTCCCCTGCGGGCGCCCAACTTCCCGGCCTTCGGACCCGACGGGAGTCTCTACGTGTCGGGCTCCGGGGACTACCCGGGACCCACCGGGGAGATCTACCGCATCAACCCCGGCGGCGAGGCCACGGTGTTCCACTCGGGTCCCTTCTATTACGCCAACGGGTTGGCCATCGATCAGGATGCCCGGTTTCTGTACGTCGCCCAGACCGCCACCGACGATGTGGTACGGGTTCCCCTGGACGGATCGGGAACCCCTCCCGAGCAGGTGTGCGCCCCGGGGGCCCTGCTGCCCATGCCCGACGGGTTGGCTTTTGACGCCGACGGGAACCTGTACGTGACCTCATTCGGCGCCAGCGCCCTCGAGCGCATCCGCCCCGGCGGGGAAATTGAACTGGTGGCCCAGGACGAGCGAGGCCTGACCATGAACCGGGTGACCAACTGTGCCTTCGGAGGCCCTGACCTGGAGCAATTGTTCCTGGCCAACCTGGGAGGCTGGCACGTCTCAGTGATGCCCTCCGACACTCCCGGCCAGCCCCTGTTCCACCAGACCGCCGTTTCTCGTGGTTAGAGAGACGCCTGGTTCGACCTCCAGCAATCGAAGCCCTAGCGGCCTGCCGCCGCTAACCGAGTCGTATTTGAGCCGTTAGTCCGCCGTCGACCACCAGAGTCTGGCCGGTGATAAAACCGGCATCGTCTCCGACCAGGAATGCCACCGCCCCTGCGATGTCAGCGGGCTTTCCCCGCCGCCCCACCGCATGAAGGGCGGCAACCGAGGCGGCGAAGTCCTCCGGGTCGTCCATCTTGGCCAGCACTCTGTCCCAGGCGGCGGTGTCGATGAATCCCGGAGCAATGGCGTTCACCCGGATCCCCTTAGGTCCGAGTTCCAGTGCCAGGGTCCTGGTGAGACCGATCACTCCGGCCTTGGAGGCGGTGTAGGCGCCGTAGTCGGGGACGGAATACCAGGCCATCACCGAGGCTATGTTGACGATGCTGCCCCCTCCAGAACGCCCCATTAGATCAGCGGCCGCCTGGGCTGAAAGGGCGACGCTGCGAAGATCCACTTCCAGGCACCTGTCCCACGCGGCGACGGTCATCTCCGAGAGTGGCTCGTTGTAGTCCAGTCCCGCGTTGTTGACCAGCACGTGCAAGGCGTCCCACCGCTGGGCGACCGCCGCCACTATCTGCGGGAATGCATCGGGTTCTCCGATGTCGGACTCGATGAAGAACGCGTCCCCACCGACCTCGTTTATCCGGTCTGCCACCTGATTGCCTCCATCAACGTTGATGTCGACCAGCGCCACCCGGTAACCATCCGCCGCCAGCCGGAAAGCGCATCCCCGGCCGATGCCGGCGGCGCCGCCGGTGACGATTGCCACTCTCTGTTCCATTACCTGATCGGTTGTCCTTTCGACCTGGGGTCGATCACGTCTCTCAGCCCGTCGCCGAAGAGGTTGGTGGCAAACACTGTAATGGCCAGCGCCACCCCGGGGAAGAACGCCGTCCACCACGAGAGGGCCAGGAATTGGCGTCCGTCCTGGATCATGGTTCCCCACTCCGCGGTGGGTGGTGGAATACCAAGTCCCAGAAAGCTCAGCGCCGCACCGGCCAGGATGGCCCCGGCCACGTGAATGGTCATCATCACCAGGATGGGCGGGAACACCCGGTAGATGATGTGGCGGAACAGCACCCGTCGGTCGCTGGCGCCGATCGCCACGGCGGTTTGCACGAACGGCGCCTCCTTGGCCTGGATAACCTGGCCGCGGGCCATGCGGATATAGAACGGGATTCCCGACAGACCCAGGGCCAGGGAGACGCTCCACAGCCCCGGTCCCAGCACCGCCACCACCGTCAGGGCCAAGAGGATGGGAGGGAACGCCAGGGCGAGGTCCACGAAACGGGTCATCAGCAGGTCGGCCCACCTCCCGTAGTAACCGATGATCATCCCCGCCGTGGTTCCGATGATCGATGAGATCAACATCGGCACCAATCCCATGATCAGCGAGGGTCGGGCCCCGTGGATCACCCGGCTGAACACGTCCCGCCCCAGTTGGTCGGTACCCATCCAATGGTCGCCGCTGGGGGGTAGGAGAGCGTTGACCGGGTCGGTGTCGACCGGATCGAAGGGAGCCAGCCAGTCTGCGAAAAGGGCTGCGATCAACACCAATGCGAACAGGGTGCCACCCACCACCACCGAGCGATGGGACAGGAGTCGCCTCCAGACACCAACGGTGGTCTCGGTCAGTGGAGCCGGGGCAGGAGTGGCGTCAAGCATTTATCAGGTCGTTCCCAATTTGACCCGCGGATCCAGGACTCGGTAGAAGATGTCCACGATCACGTTGATCAGCACGAAAATGGAGGCCAGGATCAGGATGGATCCCTGCAGGACCGCCAGTTCGCGTTGGAGGATGC
>JAPPKR010000178.1 GCA_028819835.1 bacterium
ATGACAACATCCTGTTCGACGGTGACCGGACGCTGTCCGCCTATTACCACTCTCAAGGCTGCTGCGGCTCCATGGATCCGTCAGAGGCGGACGACTGGATCGACGCGGCAAGAACCGAGATCGACCAGGACGCACGGCTGAAGCTGTACCAGGATGTCGGGCAGGCCGGCCACGATGGCGCCTGGTATGTGTGGCTCATCAGCATCCCCAACGTCTACGGCGGGACCGACCGGATCGACTGGTCCGCCCGCGCCGACGGTTTGATCCATGTGACCGACATAACAGTCTCCTAGCACACCCCTAGGTATTCAACACCGGGCGTATCATCGGATCGGGTGACGCGCCCGGTGTTGAACCAAACGAGACGGGAGAGCCCATGGGCCGGTACTTGCTGAAGCGTTTGTCTCAAGCGGTGCTGGTGGTGATCTCGGTCATGGTGGTGGTCTTCGTTGTGACGCGCCTCATCGGTGACCCGGTAGCGGTGATGCTGCCTCTGGAGGCAACTGAGGAGAATCGGGCCCTCCTCGAATCCCAACTCGGCCTGGACAGACCCATCCTGGCCCAGTTGGGCGACTATGTGGTGGACGCCGTCCGGTTCGACTTGGGCGACTCCCTCTGGCAGCGCCGTCCCGCCATAGACGTCGTCCTGGAGCGACTGCCTCCCACCCTCCTTCTGGTGGCGGCCGGATTCGCCTTCGGCGTGTTGCTCGGGGTCGTGATCGGGGTCGTCTCCGGGATGCGGCCGGGGGGCTGGGTGGATCGAGCGGCAGTCACCTTCGGTTTGCTCGGGGTCTCCCTCCCGCAGTTCTGGATCGGGCTGGTGTTCATCGTCTTCTTCAGCGTGGGTCTAGGGTGGTTCCCCACCTCCGGTTCGGGTGGGATCGAGTACCTGGTGCTTCCGGCGGTCGTGCTCGGCCTGCCGGTGGTGGGCCGCATCGCCCTGGTCACCAGGTCTTCGATGATCGACGAGTTGAACACCCAGCACGTCAAAGACGCCACTGCTCGGGGAGTCTCGCGGGCTCGTATCGTCATGGTCCATGCCATGAAAGGCGCAGGCATCGCCACCATCACCATCGCCGGCTGGGAGTTGATCGGCGTCCTGGCCGGGGGGGCGGTGGTGGTGGAGACGGTCTACGCCTGGCCGGGGATCGGGTTCACCGCCATGCAGGCAATCGAGCGGCACGACATCATCCTGGTCCAGGCGGTCGTGTTCGTGGTGGCGATCATGGTCGTCACGATCAACATCATCGTGGACATCGCCTACACGATGCTTGATCCCCGGGTCAAGTTCGACCGGGTGTCATGAAACCCGCCTCAGCCGGTTCCCGGAGCGAGCGCCGGCGCTCGGGCGGTTGGCTGATGCGGATCGTCCGGGACCCCACGGCGCTGTTCGGTGTCCTGGTCCTGGCGCTGCTGGTCGCCGCCGCACTGTTCGCACCCATCATCGCTCCGCTCGATCCCAACAAGCAGGACCTGGCGGCCAGGTTGCTCCCGCCCTTCTATGCCGAGGGCGGCTCGGCAGAACACCTCCTCGGCACCGACCAACTGGGCCGGGACGTCTTGTCCCGAATCGTTCATGGAGCAAGGATCTCCCTGACCATCCCGTTGGTGTCGGTGACCCTGGCCGGTGTCTTCGGGACTGCGGTGGGTCTGCTGGCGGGGTACCGGGGCGGGAAGACTGACGCCTTCATCATGCGCATCGTCGACACGCTGTTCTCCTTCCCCGGGCTTTTACTGGCGTTGACGATCCTCGCCGTGGTGGGGCCGAGTTTCTGGACTCTGGCGATCGTGCTGTCACTCAGGATCTGGATGGTGTTCGCCCGGATGACCCGGGGACTGGTCCTGTCGGCGAGGGAGGCCGAATACGTGGAGGCGGCGGAGTTGGTCGGCGCCTCACCGGTTCGGATAATGCTGCGCCATATCGCGCCCAACCTGACCGCGCCGCTGCTTACCCTGGCGGTGCTCGAGTCGGCTCACGTGATTCTGTCCGAGGCCGCCCTCTCATTCCTCGGACTGGGAATCCAGCCACCCCAGATGTCGTGGGGACTCGACGTGGCGATCGGTCGCCAGTACGTCTTCTCCGCCCCTTGGTTGATCATCTTTCCCGGGCTTGCCATCGCAGTGGCCGTGCTGGGAATCAACCTCCTGGCGGGTTGGCTGAGAGTGGCCGCCGACCCCCAGGAGAGCGCCAAGCGTTTCGCGGCGGCGGCCGATGCCCCGTCGGCTTGGTCGGGATGATCCGCTCCGACCACCTTCTGGAGATTCGCAACCTCGAGGTGGTCTTCCCGACCAGGGAAGGCACTGTCCAGGCAGTCCGAGGAGTCTCCTTCACGGTCGACGCGGGTGAATCACTTGGTGTCGTGGGTGAATCCGGGTCGGGTAAGAGCACGCTGGCGCGTGCAGCTCTCGGGCTGATCGAGCTACCGGGCCGGATTGCGGGCGGCGAGATTCTGTGGAGGGGCCGGTCGCTCTTGGACAAGAGGGTGGCCCGCCGGATCCGGGGCCGGGAGATCAGCATGGTGTCCCAGGATCCGATGGCGTCGATGAGCCCGATCCTCACGATCGGCACCCAGATGACCGAGGTCATGACCAGACACCTGGACATCGGGAGGAGGCAAGCCCTCACCAGGGCGGGGGATCTCTTGGAGAAGGTTGGGATCCCCGACCCGGGGCGCCGTCTCGGACAGTACCCGTTCGAGTTCTCCGGTGGCATGCAGCAGCGGGTGGTAATCGCCACCGCCCTGTCCTGTGATCCGATGATGCTGATCGCCGACGAACCCACCACGGCCCTTGACGTGACCACCCAGGCGCAGATCCTGGAACTGATCTCCTCTCTCCAAAAGGACCTGGGCCTGGCCCTCCTCCTGATCACCCACGACCTGGGAGTGGTGGCTGGCGCCTGTGACCTTCTCAAAGTGCTATACGCGGGGGAGATCGTCGAGTCGGGGACAGCCGATCAGCTGTTTCACCGCCCTCATCACCCGTACACAGCCGCTCTCTTGGGATCCACGCCTCGTCTCGACGTCAAGGCGGATCGCCTCATAGCGATCGAGGGCCATCCCCCTGATCTTCGCCATGTCAGCAGCGGGTGCAGCTTCACCCCTCGATGTCCTCACGCCACAGCCCGTTGCGCGGCCGCGTCCCCGGCGCTCCAGCCATCCGCGGTGGGTCGGGCATATGCCTGCTGGAATCCTCTGAACGGTCGAAAAGCTCCAGGACCTTCCCACGGCGAGGGCCGGGCATGAGTGACGCTCTGCTGGAGGTGCAGGGGCTCACGGTCAAATACGATGTCGGCCGGGAGGGCTTCTGGGGTCAACACCAGACCCGGCTCACCGCGGTCGACGACGTGAGCTTCTCCATCGCTCGCGGTGAGACCTTCGGGCTGGTGGGGGAGTCGGGCTCGGGCAAGACCACGACCGGACGGGCCATTCTCGGGAAGGTCCCCATTGCCTCCGGCCGTGTGATATTCGCCGGGCGCGACATCACCGAGGTGGAGGGGCGGGAGCGGCGAGCGATACGCCGGAACATGCAACTGATTCCTCAGAACCCCTATGGAAGCCTCAATCCTCGCATGAAGGTGCGGGAGATCATCTCCGAGCCCCTGGTGGTGCACCGGCGGTTCAAGAACGCCAAGGGGGCCACGGAAAGAGTGGTCGAGTTGCTGGAACTGACCGGGATGAACCCTGACGACATGCACAAGTACCCGCATGCGTTCAGCGGTGGGCAGCGCCAGAGAATCGTCATCGCCCGGGCGCTGGCCCTGAACCCGGACCTGATCATCGCCGACGAGCCGGTGTCCGCCCTGGACGTGTCTATTCAGGCGCAGGTCGTGAACCTGCTCCAAGACCTTCAGCAGCGGTTACGCCTGACATACATCTTCATCGCCCACGACTTGGCCGTCATACGCCACATCTCTCACCGCATCGGCATCATGTACGCGGGCAAGTTGGTCGAGGTGGCCCAGGGGGAGAACGTCTACCGGTCCCCGGTCCACCCTTACACCGAAGCCCTCCTCTCTTCCGTCCCCATACCTGATCCGAGGATCGAGCGCGGCCGGGCGGTGAAAGTGATCTCCGGCGAGCCGCCCGACCCGATCCACCCGCCCATGGGTTGCCGCTTTCACACCAGGTGCCCTCTGGCCGAGCCTCGTTGCCTTGAGGCAGCCCCGCCCCTGGAAGCCCGGACACCCGGACACGAGGCTGCCTGTTGGGTGCGTTAGGCGCCCGGTTGCTCGACACTGCACCCGGGTGCCGCCACGGCCGGCGGGGGTACGGCCCAACACCCTGATGAGAGGAGGACTGGGCCGCGCCTACAACCGACTGCTCACCGGTTATACGATCTCGAATGTGGGTAACGGGGTTTTGCTTGCGGCGCTCCCGCTGTTGGCCGCCTCGAATACCCGGAACCCGCTGGTGATAAGTGGGCTCACGGTGGCCGCAGGACTTCCCTGGATCGTGATCGGACCGCTTTCGGGAGCAATCGTGGATCGTGTCGACAGACGAAGCGTGATGGTTGTGGCCGAAGTCAGCCGAGCCGGACTCATGGGCGCTGCTGCTCTCTACGTTTTTCTGGGAGGCGAGTCGGTTATTGCGCTCTATGGCTTGCTGATACTGGTTGGAGTCGGTGAGACCTTCTTCGATCCTGCCGGTCTTGCCATGGTGCCGGGCCTGGTGACTTCTTCGCAACTGGACGCCGCCAACAGTCGTCTCTATGGGACCCAGGTCCTGGTCCAACGCTTCGTAGGGCCTCCACTCGGGGGATGGTTGTTTGCTTTCGCGGCTTGGGCGCCCCTGGGAGTGGATGCGCTCAGCTTCCTGGCCGCAGGGATGGTTGTATTCGGGCTGCCCCGCGGCACAGGGAAGAAACCATCCGAACATCACCGCCCAGGATTGCTGACCGAAACGGTCGAGGGTATCAGGTGGGTGTGGCGGGACTCGGTGCTACGGGCGTTCATGGTCGGCGCAGGGGCTCTCCACTTCGCGACTGGCGCCGGCCTGTCGGTTTTGGTGTTGCTTGCCCAGGACCGCTTCGCGTTGACCGGTTTCGGCTTCGGACTGACGATGGGCGGGCTGGCTGTCGGGTACTTTCTCGGGTATGTCGTCGCCCCCTCCATTACTGCGAGGTTCCCGCGGGCGAGAATCTGCGTCGGCGCCATGGTTGGCGTCACAGGTGGTTTCCTTCTCATAGCAGTGTCCGGGTTCGCTCTGTTGGGCGGGTTGGGATTGGCTCTGGTAGGCGTGCTGGGTGCGCAGTTCGATGTCGTGGCCATTTCTTACCGTCAGTCCGCGGTGCCTGACCGCGTTCTCGGACGCGTCTTCACGGGCTTTTGGTTTGTAACCCACGGAGCGATACCCGTTGGCGCCCTTGTCGGGGGGCTGGTCGCTACATGGGCCGGTGTCGGTTACACGTACGTTGCTGCCGCCCTCGTGGTAGTGGCGGTGGCTCCCTATCTGTGGGCTGCACTGAGGGGCGAGGAACTCGATCCCGAACGCCTTCATGGAGAGTCACCGGGGTCCTAGCCGGCCTACTCGGGGAATCGGGGTGAGGCATCGGGGACGCCGTAGCGTCGGGCGCCTTCCTGAAGGTCCTCGGGTGAGTCCACCGAGAACCACGACCTCCCGTCCTCGCCCCAGGAGCGCCAACGCTCGGGGAATACCACGGTTCCATCGAGGAGAGGAGCTTCGGGTTGGAGCGACCGTTGATCGCGCGCTATCGCGGTCAAGAGAGACAGCGACGCGGCCGGGTAGGTGGCGCAGGTGACCTGGTACTGCCCATCCATCGGGATTGCGGGTTGGGGCCGGACTCCCAGGAGGGCGGCCAGGGTGGCGGGCCGGACCCAGGGTTGGTCCACGCCTACTACCAAGATGGGACCTCCCCCCGCCGCTGTCAGGCCGGTGACGATGCCCGCGCTCGGACCCCGACCTCCCGGTAGGGCGTCGGGGATTGCCCGCATGCCCTCCGCCTCCTGGCGACCCACCACTATCACGTCGGAGACCACCTGGGACACCGCGGCCGCTACCCAGGCCAACAGGGTGCGCCCATCGAGAAGGGCCATTGCCTTGTCCCGTCCCATACGCCGGGAACGGCCGCCGGCGAGAATAACTCCCAGGGTCTCCGGTCCGGAGATGGATGAAGGCGGTGGTGGGGACGGCTTCACGGTCGGGCGGCTCGCTAATACAATCGCATGGGAGTGAAGCAACAGGTTACCGGTCGAGATCTCGCCGGTATTCGCCGCCGTCTCCTGTATGTGCTTTTCACGGGCACGACACTGGGGTGGGTTGGCTTCATCGCCACCCTCACCGTGGCGACGGTGGCGGCCCGATCCCTGACCGGATCAACCACCCTGGCCGGCATACCCCTGGCCGCCGGCGCTCTGGGCCAGGCGTACGGGACCAACCTGTTCGGAAGGCTGAGCGCCAGCCGCGGTCGCCGGTTCATTTTGCTGATGGGCCCGCCGATCTCCGCCTTGGGGGCGACCGTGGAGATGGTGGGTGTTGTCGGCGGTTGGTATTGGATGCTGGTTGGGGGGGCGGTGTTGGTCGGCGCCGGTCTGGGCTCTCAGCACCTGTCCCGGTATGTCGCCGCCGAGTTGGCCGAGGAGGGCAGCCAGGGAACGGCGATGGGGATCCTGGTCCTGTCCGGCACCATCGGCGCGGTGGTGGGCGCCAACCTGGTGGAATGGGTGGGCCGGATTGTGGAGGGCGGTCTGGGCACTCCGTACGCCGGCGCCTTTCTGCTCGCAACGGTGGCGTTTCTTCTCACTTGGCTGCTCTTCTGGGCGACTCTCCGTCCAGACCCCTCAGAGGTGGCCGTCACCGGCGAGGCGGCGAGAACCGTTAGAGGAGGGGGCGCCGTCGGAGCGGCGTTCAGAATGCCGTCGGTGCAGGTGGCCATTCTGGCTATGGTCTCCGCACAGGTGGTGATGGTGGGGGTGATGACGGCCACGCCGCTCCGCATCGAGGATGCCGGGTACGGCCTGAACATTGTGGGGGTGGTGATCTCCACCCACACCGTGGGGATGTTCCTCTTCGCCCCCCTGGTGGGGAGACTCGTCGACCGCATGGGTTATCTGCCGATCCTGGGTGTGGGGTTGCTAATGACCTGGGGGTCCCTGCTCCTGGCGGGGATCGCTCCCTATGAGGGGTACGGAATGCTGAACGCCGGGTTGTTCCTGTTGGGCCTGGGTTGGAGTTTCTCCTTTGTGGCGGGCAGTTCCATGTTGTTTGCGTCCGCGCCGCCGGATGTCCGCCAAGTGGTGGAGGGAAAGGCGGATGCATTGGCACACGTCATGGTCATGACAGGCAGCGCGGGAGCAGGGGTTCTCATGAGCGCCGTCGGGTTCGGACTCCTGAATCTGGTGGCGGCGGGTTTCTTGCTGGCCCTGTTGCTGCTGGTGTCGTTCTCTCCCAGACTCCGTGCGGCGCTGGCTCCTTAGCGAGCGACACGGCAAGCTGCCCTTGGCGGAGACTGAGGGTCCTCCGGGCGACCGGCCAATACAATCGAAGGGAGTGAAGCCTCCGGCGCCCAACCTCGAACTCGCTGCCGTCCGGCGCCGTCTGGTTTATGTACTGTTCTCCGGCGCCGTCCTGACTTGGCTCGCCTTCGTTGCAACCATCACCGTGGTCACCTTGGCGGCCCGGGCCTTGAGCGGATCGACCATGCTGGCCGGGTTGCCGCTGGCGGCCGGCGCCTTCGGCCAGGCGATGGGTACCAATATGTTCGGACGGCTGAGCGCCCGGCGCGGCCGGCGGTTCGTCATGTTGAAGGGTTCGCCGATCTCAGCATTCGGGGCGACATTGGAGTTGGTCGGGGTGGTGACGGGCGCTTACTGGCTGCTGGTGGTAGGGGCGATATTCGTGGGCGGAGGCGTGGGTGCTATCCATCTGGCCCGTTATACCGCTGCTGAACTGGCCGAGTCCGATCGGAGGGGATGGGCATTGGGGCTGGTTGTATGGGCGGGCACGGTCGGCTCTCTCGTGGGGGCCAACCTGGTGGATTGGGTGGGTG
>JAPPKR010000076.1 GCA_028819835.1 bacterium
CCACGATCTGGGCCTGCACGGTCACGTCAAGGGCCGTGGTGGGCTCGTCGGCGATGAGCAGCTTCGGGTCGCACGCCAACGCCATGGCGATCATGGCGCGCTGGCGCATGCCTCCCGAGAACTCGTGCGGGTAGTCGTCGACCCTGGTGGACGCCGACGGAATCCCGACCCGGTCCAGTAGACGGATCGCCTGGCGTCGCGCTTCCGACCGGGCGACGCCGCGGTGTATCCGGAGGCTCTCTCCGATCTGGCGACCCACCCGGTGAACAGGGTTCAGTGACGACATGGGCTCCTGGAACACCATGGCCACGTCCCGGCCGCGGAACCTCCTCATTAAGCGCCCGGGCATGCCCAGTACTTCCCGGCCCTCCAGGCGGATGGAACCCGAGACCACCGCGGGCGGCGAGGGAAGAAGGCCCATGACGGACAGCATCGATACGCTCTTGCCGGACCCGGACTCACCCACCAGGGCGAAGGTCTCGCTCGGAGCCACAGAGAGGCTCACGCCGCTGACGGCGCGGACCGTTTCGGCAGGCAACTCGAACCGCACCATCAGGTTCTCGATTTCCAGCAGGTTCGGCTCCGAGGCGCCTTCCCGCGGGTATCCGCGGCCGGTTACCGCGGTCCCGGTGGTCATCTCACCGACCGCCCTGCCGGGGCGCCGTCATCGATGATGTGGAATGCGCCGATGGGGTTCATAACCGTGAAAATACACCGTCGACCGTCCGTTCACCGGCTAGCGGCCCCTCCTTCCTCCCCGGATCCCCGCCCCCGCGGTCGGGCTCAAAGGGGGAACACCACCGGAACCAAGGCCACCACGATGCCCAGCACCACCACGGTCAGGGGGCTGCCGACCCGGGCGTAGTCCACCGACCGGTATCCGCCCGCCCCCATCACCAGCAAGTTGGCCTTGTGGCTGAAGGGGGTCATGAAGGCGGCGGAAGCAGCCAGGCTCACTCCCATCATGACGGCATAGGGATTCATCCCCAGTTGAGCGGCTGTCTGCAGGGCGACCGGCGCCAGGAGAACCACCGAGGGAGCGCCGTCGAGAGCTTGGCTGAGGATGCTGGCCAACAGGACCAGGGCTATGAGGATGGCGTAGTTGCCTAGGGGCCCGAGAATGTTGATGACCTGGTTGACCATCAACTCGGCCGCGCCGGTTCTTTCCATTGCAAAACCCACCGGAAGCACTGCGGCCACCAGGAAGATGGTTCGCCACTCGATGGCCCGGTACGCCTCTTCCATGGTGACGGTGCGGAATAAAAGGACCAGGCTGGCCGAGATGAAGGCCGCCACATGGATGGGCTGGATGCCGAAGACCACCAGGCCGACCATCAGCAGGAGCGCGCCTAGGGCGAGCGGCGCCTTGGCATGCCTCCGCGGGCGGAGACCCTCGGGGGAGAGGACCACGAAGTCGGGGTTGGTGCCGAGCAGGCGGATCCGCTCCCACGGCCCTTGGACCAACAAGGCGTCACCCAGTTGGAACCGGAGGTTCGCCAGGCCGGTCCGGATGGTTTGCCCGTCCCGCCAGACGGCAAGCAGTTGCAGGCCGTAGCGGTTCCGGAACTCCAGGTCCCGCACCGTCTTTCTCACCGCCGCCGACCGCGGGGAAAGCGCCACCTCCACGATGCCGATGTCCTCGGTCTGGAGTTCGGCTCGACCCACCTTGGTGTCAACCCTGATATCCCCAATCCTTACCAGGTGTTTTACCCGCGCCGTGTCGCAGGCGACCAGCAACCCGTCGCCCTCCTCTATGACATCATCGGGAGAGGCGACCATGCGGGTCACTCCGTTGTGGACGATGGCGCCCACCGTCACTCCGAACAACTCGCTCAGGCGGCTGTCCTTCACCGTGCTGCCCACCAGCGATGACCCGGGGGGGATCCTCATCACCGAGAGGTGATCCTCCAGCGACTTCAGCGCGGAGAGTCCCAGGCTCTTCACCACAAAGTTGAGGTCGGCCTGCATCCGGTGCAACTCGGTTCGGGCGCCCAGCCCGATTATCCGGTCTCCCGCCTGCAGCACCTCCGAGGCCAGTCCTCCCCGGATGGTCTCTCCCCGGCGGTCGATCCCGACGATCACCACGTGATAGCGTTGTCGGAACCCGATCTGGGCGAGGGTCTGTCCAACCAATTCCGAGGACTCCGTTACTTCAGCTCTGATCGCCGAAAACCCTCTTATGCGCGGGATCTCCCGGGTGGTGGTCCGTTCGAGTTCCATGCCGCCCACCCGAAGGATGCCCTCAAGATCGGCCAATCGTCCCTCAACAAGCAGCACATCTCCGCCTTTGAGCAGCGTATCCGCTTCGGGAACACGGTTCTTGGCCCCCAGCCGGTGAATGGCGACCACCTGGATACCCAGGGCATCCGACAGGTTGGCCTGCTCAAGCGTGACATTGTCGAGCGGGGACCGCTTGGGGATCCTTATGGTGAAGAGTCGCTCCTCCAGGTGGTAAATGTCGGTCAGATCGGCGGAATCGGCCACCCCCGGGCCGGCGATCCGGTCCGGCAGGAGTCTTCTTCCCAGGGTGATCATGAATAGGATTCCCCCGGCCAGCAGCAGGGCGCCGATGGGCGTGAAATCAAAGAGTCCGAACGGCTCCATGCCCCGTTCGGCCAGTATCGAGGCCGCCACGATGTTGGGAGGCGTTCCGACCATGGTGGTGGTCCCACCCAGGATTGACCCGAAAGCCAAGGGCATCATCAGCCGAGACGGTGACAGCCCGGCCCGGCGGGCGATGGCGGCCACCGCCGGCATCAGGACGGCGGTCGCCGCAATGTTGTTCATGAAAGCCGAAAGGACTCCCGAGACCAGCATCAGCATGATGATCAGCGGCACCTCTTTGCTGCCCACCAACTTGTAAATCCTCGAGGCCACGATGTCGGCTATGCCGGTGTAGAGAAGCGATGCGCTGAGGATGAAGATCGCCAGCATGGTGATCACCGCCGGCGAGGCGAAACCGCTGAAGGCCTCGGTCGGCCCCACATACCCTCCCAGGATCAGGACCGCCAGGCCCAGGAAGGCCGTCAAGTCCACCGGCAGTTTGGCCGTCAGGAACAGGTAGGCCATCGCCACCAGCAGCAGGATCAAGAAGGCGATCTGCCAGGTCATCGGGCTACTGCGAGGGCTGACGAAACCCGCCGGCGGTAGCCGAAACCGGGTGGCCTGTTCCCCGCCGTCCCCGATTCCGAACACCCCGCACCTGTGGTCACTCCCTTGGCTAGAAGGCCCAGAACTGGGGGATGAAGATCACCGACAATATCCAGAACAGGATACTTAGCGGCACCCCCGTGCGTAAAAAGTCGGTGTACTTGTACCCCCCGGGGTTGTAGATCATGGTGTTGGTCTGGTAGCCGACCGGAGTCGAGAACCCGGTGGAGGCGGCGAAGGTGATCGCCATCAGGAACGGCCTGGGGTCAACCCCGATCTGTTCGGCGGTCGAGATGGCGATGGGCGCCAGCAGCACCGCGGCCGCCGCGTTGGTCATGGTGTCGGTCATGATGGACGTCATCAAATAGATCACTGCCAGCACCGCCACCGGTCCCATGTCCCCCACCAATCCCACCGCTCGCTCGGCGAGTGCGCCGGCTGCACCGCTGGTCTGCATGGCCACCCCCAGGGGAAGGATCCCGGCCAGCAGGAAGATGACCTGCCAGTTGATGGCGTTGTAGGCCTCCTCCAGGCGGAGAACCCGGGTTACCAACATAGCCACGCAGCCGAGCAGGGCGGTGACCAGGATCGGGAAGACGTTGAACGCCGCGAGACCTACCACCGCCACGATGACCCCGATGGCCAGGGGGGCCTTGCGGCGAAGGACCGCGCCGGGCACTTCATTGAGAATGATGAAATCGTTATTGCGGCGAAGGGTGGTTATCTCCGATTCATGAGCCTGGATCAGCAAGACGTCACCCATGCTGAGGGTGATCGAACTCAGCTTGTCGTTGATGGTCTCCCCCCGTCGCTGCATGGCCAGCACCAGAGCCTTGTATCGGTTACGGAAGTCCGCTTCCTTCAAAGTGTTTCCGATCAGAGGGGAGCCGGGCGCCACCAGGGCCTGGACGAGACGAAGGTCTTCGGTTTGCAGGGTCTCGTCACGCAGCTTGAAATCAACGTTCAGTTCCATCCCCATCGATCCCTGCAAGCGCATCAAGTCGGCGATCGATCCGTGCACCAGCAACACATCGTCCGGTTTGAGAGTTTGCCGCAGGGGAGCCCAACCGGCTTCTCCTGCCTCCAACACCCGCAGGACCGTCACGTCATGATCCACCCCCAGCCTGCTCTCAATCACCGACTTGCCCACCAGGGGAGACCTTTGGCGGACCCGCAACTCGGTGACGTAGTCGCCCAGGTGATAGGTGGATGCCAACTCCCTCTGCTGGCGGTCGGGCAGCAGCCAACGTCCGAACACCAGGAAGAAAACGACCCCGGCTACGAAGAGAATCAATCCCATCCGGCTGAACTCGAACATGCTGAAAGAGCCATAGCCGGCCTTATCGGAGATGGAACTCACCAGGAGGTTGGTGGAGGTCCCGATCAGAGTGCACACCCCGCCGAACTGAGAGGCGTAGGAGAGCGGGATCAGCAGCTTGGACGCGGAGATTCTGCGTCGGTTGGCGAGGATCGTTACAAGGGGGATAAAGACGGCGACGGCGGCGGTGTTGTTGACGAATGCCGACATGACCGTGATGGTGGCCATTATCACGACCAGAGCTGAGTAGTGGCTTCGCCCGTAACGCACCATGAGCCGTCCCACCGCGGCGGTGGCGCCGGTTTTTTGCAGGCCGGCGCTCAGGATGAACATCGCCGCCACGGTGAGCGTGGCGGGGTTGCTGAATCCGGAGAATCCTTCCTCGGGAGTCACCAGCCCGAAGATCAGCAGAGCGCCCAGCCCGATCATCGCCACCAGATCGAGCGGATACTTCTCTGAAACGAATAGCGCTACCGTGCCGACCAGAATCGCCAGCACCAAGATGGCTTCACCAGTCATGGTCCTGCGCCCATCCTTTTGAGCCTCTCCGCTGGGGAACATCAGAATAGCCGACCGGGGGCACCGAACCCGGCAATTGTCACTCTCATCGTGTCGGTGACATCGAATCTTGACCGGAGAACCCCAGGTAAGAACCCTCCGTGGGGTTCCGTGTCACCGGCTAGGCTTATCCTTTGGTTTAGGCCCTGCGCCCGTAGCTCAATTTGGACAGAGCGTCTGACTACGGATCAGAAGGTTGGGGGTTCGAGTCCCTCCGGGCGTGCTGGAGATAGCACGAGGCGGCCGCGGCCGCCCAACTTCAAGGAGCGACATCGATGAAGCACCCCCACGGCACTTTCTGCTGGATGGACATCTACCTTCCCGATCCCGAGCGGGGCAAGACCTTCTACAACGGCATGTTCGGTTGGGAGTGGACCGATGTTCCCATGGGTGACACCGGGATGACCTACACCATGTTCAACCTGGACGGAAAGACCGTGGGCGCCATGGGACCGTCGATGCCGGGCATGTTCCCCGAGGGGGTGCCGCCTCTCTGGTTCTCCTACATCGCCACCGACGACATAGAGGCAACGGCCGAAGTTGCCCGGTCCCTGGGAGCTACTTTCCGGATGGGGCCCGCCGAGGTGGGGAACGGAAAGGTCGCCCTCCTGGAGGAGCCGGGAGGGGCGGCGTTCTTCCTCTGGCAGGCCCTGGAGTCCGGCCCCGCCGAGGTGAAGAACACCCCCGGCGCCCTGGTGTGGAACGAGTTGTACACCAGGGACCTTGAAGCAACCCAGAGCTTCTACAGCGGGCTGTTCGGCTGGGAGTGGAGCAGCATGCCCATGCTCCAGGGTGGGGAATACCACCTGGCCAACGTCGGGGGTATGCCCATCGCCGGGATCCTGGTCATGGACGAGAACTGGGGAGAGATCCCTCCTCACTGGATGGTCTACATCCAGGTGGACAACGCCGACGAGGCAGCCGCCCGGGTGGAGAGCCTGGGCGGGGACGTCTGCGTCCCGGTCACCGAGATCGCCGTGGGTCGCTTCGCGGTGGTCAACGACGACCAGAAGGGGACCTTCACCATCTTCGAACCCGCCGAGCACTAGGAACCCCGGGAGGGCAACCAACCTCAACCCCCCAGAGAAGTCGGCAAGAGCGGGAAAAAAGAGTGGCCATGGGGGTTGACGATGTCACACCCCGGTTACACACTCCATAGGACTACAACAGAGCTTCCAGCCGGGGCCAGAGCTCCCCCGGCGCAGGAGACCAAGGATCGGAGAATCCGCACGGCATCCCCTCGCGGATTTTCGCGACCCCCAATGGTTCGGTGGTGGTGGGGGATGGGCCCGTAAGGCAGAAAATCCGGGAGCTGTTTCGCGAGATAGTGATTGGTTTCGCGAAAAAGGGGGGACCTATTACCCGGAAGGTTCTATCAACCGGACTTGATCCTTCCCAGCGCCGCCTGAGCGGCGTGGTAGCCGCACATGCCGTGGACGCCCGCCCCCGGGGGAGTGGATGAGGAACATAGAAAAACCCCTTCGACTCCCGTCCCATAGGGTGACCACCCCCCGAAGGGTCCCCGCAGTAGCCGGCGCACGCCCATCACCCCACCGCCGATGTCTCCCCCCACGTAGTTGGGGTTGTAGCTCTCCCACTCCGAGGCCGGAACGGTGTGACAGGCCAGGACGGTCTCGGAGAACCCCGGAGCATGCCGCTCGATCTCGGCCTCCACCGCCTCCCGCATGTCGACCGAGCTTCCCGAGGGAACATGGGTGTAGGCCCACAGGGTGTGCCCTCCCTCCGGGGCGCGGGAGCGGTCGAACCGCGAGGGCTGGGCAGCCACCACGAAGGGCCGGTCGGGAATGCGACCGCGCCACACCATCCGCTCGGTCAAAGCGATCTGCCGGTGGTCGCCCCCCAGGTGGAGCACCCCGGCCATCGCCATCCGGTCATCTGTCCACGGCACCGGTCGGGACAAGGCCCAGTCCAGCTTGAACACCCCCGGCCCGTGGCGGAACCCTCTGCCAACCCGAGCCTTTCGGGCAGACCCCTCCTCTCCCAGCATGTCGATGAGCGCCCCGGGCGCCACATCGGCCAGCACCACCCGGGAAGGAGGAAGTTGAGCCAGATCGGTTATCCGGCGTCCGGTCTCGATCTCCCCTCCCATGTCGGTGAAGTGAGACGCCAGGGCATCGACCAACGCCTGGGAGCCACCCGACACGAAGGGCCAGCCGTACCGGTGCCCGCCCGCCAGGAGCAGCCACCCCACCCCAGCGGTGAACAACCTTTCGAGCGGCATCACCGAATGGGCGGCGCAGCCTGCCAGCAGGGAACGAGCCGCCCGGCTCTTGAACCTTCGGACATCCCAGAAGGCCGGGCGGGCGAGGGACCCGAGCCTCAGGTCTCCCCACAGATCGGACCCGGCGCCCAGGGCCGGTCCCAGGAGCCGGTCTTCTATCCGAGGCCACATCCGGTCGATGCCTTCGATTCTCCGGCGGTAGCGGACCGCGTCGGCCCCCAGGCCTTCCGAGGTCTCTTCGATGGAACGCCGGAGCACGACCACCTCGCCATTGTCGAGCGGATGGGCGAGGGCAACCGGCGGATGAACCCAACGCAGCCCGTACCTCGCCAGCGGAAGCCGGCGAAAGATGGGAGAACCACGTCCGAGCGGATGGGCGGTGGCGCACACATCGTGACGGAATCCCCCGAGAGTCAGTTCCGCCGTGCGGGACCCGCCGCCGATGGTTTCCGAAGCCTCCACCACCAATGTGGAGCACCCCGCCTCCGCCAGGACAACCGCCGCGGTCAGGCCGTTGGGACCCGCTCCGACCACTACCGCATCGTAGAGCATTCCTGTTTTCACGATACCCCGAGAGCACCCTGCCCCTCCGCGCCCGCGCGGTGTTTCATTTTGGAACTCATACACCTAAGTGCCCAACTAGGGGCTAGGGTGCGGGCACGGCAAGAAGTCCACCGTGATCTGTGGTAAACGAGAACCGGTCTGCCGTGATTTGGAAGAGTCCGAGTCG
>JAPPKR010000114.1 GCA_028819835.1 bacterium
TGGAGATGCCCAGCGCCCGGGACCGTTTTGTCTCCCACCTCGAGCAACTCCAGTCTACCCAGGGAGAACTCAGATTGGTTGTGAAGGCGGATGCCCATGGCTCGGTGGAGACCCTGCGGGAAGCGATCGGGAAGATAAAGAGAGACGAAGGGCGGATAGAGATCATCCACGCGGCGGTGGGCGGGATCAATCTCAACGATGTGAATCTGAGTGACGTCACCGGAGCGGTGATAGTGGGCTTCAACGTGCGCGCCGAATCCAAGGCGGCTCGCGAGGCGCAGCAGCGAGGGATCGAAGTCCGCTCCTACTCGGTGATTTACGAGCTCCTGGATGATGTGGAACAACTCCTGGTGGGAAGACTCGCTCCCGAGCGGCACGAGGACATCCTGGGAGTCGCCGAGGTGCGCGCCCTCTTCCGGGTGCCCCGAGCCATGGCTGCGGGGTGCCTGGTCACCGAGGGGCGGATGGCCCTGGGCGCCGACGTGCGACTGTATCGCGACGACGTGGTCATCTACACCGGATCCATTGCTTCCCTCCGGCGGTTCAAACAGGATGTTGATGAAGTGGTGTTCGGCCTGGAATGCGGGATGGTTCTCGAGCGGTACAACGACGTCAAGGAGGGCGATCTGATCGAAGCGTTCACGGTGAGGGAGGTTGCTCGCACCTGATGGAGGCGGCGGCTATGCGTTTCGAGCTCTCGCTTCCCGCCACCCGGTCGCTGAAGGAGAAACGATCGGTTCTCCGTCCGGTGGTGGAGGGCCTCCGGAGGACTGCTTCCTACTCGGTAGCGGAAGTCGATCATCACGATCTATGGCGTCGGGCGGGCCTGGGAGTGGCGCTGGTGGCGCCCGACCGCCGGGAGTTGGAGCGGCTGATGCAACGGGCGGAGCATTACCTCGACCGCAGGGGCGAAGTGAACGTGACCGAGGTCCTGATCTCCTATCTCGATCACCCCGAACCCAGGACGAGATGAGAAAATGGGTGTCGACCGGTTTCCCCGCATGCGGCGGGTCAACGCAATCGTCTGGGAGGTTCTGGCGTCGGAGGTCCATGGCCTCTCCGATCCCCGGTTGTCGGGGGTGACCATCACCGGTGTCGAGACTTCTCCGGACCTGCGAAGAGCGGTGGTGTTCTTCTCGGCCGCCGACATGACCAGGTTGGAGGAGACCGGCGAGGGGCTCGCATCGGCGGCCGGTCGCCTGCAAGCCCTGCTGGCTTCCCAGGTGCGACTCAAGTACACCCCCCGGTTGGAGTTCCGGCCTGATCAGGGGGTGATTGCAGGCGTGAAGATCGAGAGCCTGTTGAGGGGGGCCCCCACGCCGAGCGCGGGAGGAGGAGAGTGAGCCGGGCACTGCCGGAGAAGATCCGGGAGGCCGCAGAGGTGATACTCGCATCCGGGTCGCTGGGGGGAGTTTGTCATGAGCGCCCGGACGGGGACGCCTTGGGGTCGATGCTGGGCTTTGCCGCTTCCGCCCGTCTGGCGGGAAGGTCTGTGCAACTGGCCATCCCTTCCCAGGAGGCTGTTGCGAGTCGCTACCGGTTCCTCCCGACCGACCTCCTCTCCGTCCCCCTATTGCCGTCCGACCTGCCCCAGACCGTCCTGGCCTTCGACTGCGCGTCGGTGGATCGGTTGGGGAACCTGCACTGGATATCCGAGCAAGCTGAGAATCTGGTGGTGGTCGACCACCATGTCTCCAATCCCGGCTTCGGGACCATCGACCTGATCGACTCCGGCGCCTCGGCCACGGTCGAGTTGGTCTTCGACCTGATTCTGGAGTTGGGATGGCCGGTGGACGAGGTGGTCGCCACCTGCCTCCTCACCGGTCTTGTCACCGATACCGGACGGTTCCAGTACTCCAACACCACCCCCCGCACTCACCGGCTGGCCGCCCGGTTACTGGAAGCGGGCGCCCGCCCCGCGGTGATCGGCCAGGCCGTCTACGAGCAGGAGCCATTCGGGCTGCTGTCGGTGGCTGGGGCGGTGCTCTCCCGGGCTCGACTGGACACCGAACGCCGAGTGGTTTGGTCGGTTCTCTACAGAGAGGACCTGGAAGGGGCTTCGCTCAACGGCGAGGAGACCGAACTCCTCATCGACCTGGTCCGCCTCCCCCGGGAGGCTGGAGTGGCGATGCTCATCCGGGAGGCAGACCACGGTGGGGTGCGGGTCAGCCTTCGATCCCGGGGAGAGGTCAACGTGGGGGCGATTGCCGAGGCGCTGGGAGGCGGAGGGCACCACAACGCGAGCGGTTTCGCATTCGACGGGGATCCGTCTGCGGCTGCGGAGGCGGTCCTGCAGAGAGTCCCCTTTGCCTGAGGGCTTCCTGGTCCTCGACAAGCCCGGGGGGATGACTTCCCATGACGTGGTGGCCGCGGTGCGGCGGGCGGTCGGCATCCGGAAAGTGGGCCACGCCGGGACTCTCGACCCGATGGCCACCGGCGCCCTGGTGGTGGCGGTGGGACGGGTCACCCGCCTGATTCGCTTTCTCCAGCCCCTGGAAAAGGAGTACCTGGCCGTGGCGCGCTTCGGGGTGGCCACCGACACGCTGGACGCCGATGGCGAGGAGGTCTGGAGCGGGGAGATGCCGGTCTCCAGGATGGACGTGGAAAGGGCTCTCGGGGAATTCGTGGGGGAGATCAGTCAGGTCCCTCCCATGGTCTCGGCCGTCAAGGTGGGGGGACGGCGCCTGTATGAACTGGCCAGGGAGGGAAGGGCGGTGGAGAGGGAGGCGCGCTGGGTGACCGTTCACTCCCTGGAGGTCACGGGTTTCGAAGCAGGAACGAACCCGTTGGTGGGGCTCCGTGTGGTGTGTGGAAAGGGTGTCTATGTGAGGAGCCTTGCCGACGACCTTGCTCGGGCGCTCGGGGGCCGCGCCCATCTGGTGGAGTTGCGACGAACACGCGTGGGGAGCCTTACGGTGGGGGAGAGGACGGGCGCCGCTCCGGGTCCCGATGACCTGGGGGATTGGGAGAAGTGGATGCTTTCGCCTGCCGAGGGCCTGGCTGACCTGCCGGCCTGGACGGCCGATCTCCCGACCTTGCAGATGGTCCGTCACGGGAGGCGCCTGTCCACCGACACCTTTCCGGACCCCGAAGAAGACAGGCCGACCCGGATTCTCGATGGATCGGGACGATTGTGGGCGATTTACCGTAGGAGTGGGAGCAAACTGATACCCGAGGTGGTTCTCAACTAGCCGATTTCTTCAGCGGACCGGTTGCGGTTTGGCGATGCGGTAACCGAAGCCGCGTTCGGTGAGGATGTATGTGGGATTCGTTGCCTCGTCGCCCAGTTTGCGGCGAAGGTTTTTGACAAAGGACCGGAGCACCCGCGGATCACCGGCCTGTTCGGCGCCCCAAATCGACTTGAGCAATTGGTCTTGAGACATGGCCCGGTCGGCGTTGAGGGAAAGCATGGTCAGCAGCTTGAATTCGGTGGCGGTCAACTTCACGGGCTGTTCCTCCACGGTCACGGTGCGCTCCAGGTAGTTGATCGCCAGGTCACCGACCCGGAAGTGCGTCGGATGCCCGAAGTCGCCGGGCTCCCTCGGCGGGCGGAGCGCCGCTCCGATTCTCACGATCAACTCTGTGGGAGAGAACGGTTTCACAACGTAGTCGGCCGCGCCCGCGTCCAAGGCGCTTGCCACTATCTCGTCCTCCCCGTACCCCGACAGGAATATCACCGGTACCTCGGCCAGTTCGGGGAGTTCTTTCATCAGGGCCACACCGTCTTTGTCCGGCAGCATGAAATCCAACAGGACGACGTGGGGTTTGTTCCTCTGCATCAGGTGACACACCTCATTCGGATCTCCGGTAACAATCGGGACATATCCCGCCTCAGCCAGAATGTCCCGCACATACCTGAGGATCTGCAGGTCGTCATCGACGACCAGTACTCGGCGTTGCTCTCCCAACTCGTCCGATCCCGGGTGGAAGCGGCCCGAATCGGTCGTCACGGGATAGGCGCCGTCGTCGACAAGGGGGATGCTGAAGCTGAATCGCGCTCCCATGCCCGGCCCGTCGCTTGTCGCCCAAATACGGCCCCCGTGGGCTTCGACTATTCCCTTGCAGATAGCCAGCCCCAGTCCGTCTCCGACGCTGCGCCTCCCGGCCCTGGCTCCGTGCAACCGTGAGAACTTCCGGAACAAGAAGGGCAGGTGCTCGGCTGCGATCCCCCGACCCTGGTCGGTGACCGAGATGACAACGTGGTGGTCCTCTTGTGACGCTTCGACCGTGACGGTGGACCGGTCGGGAGAATACTTGGCTGCATTGTCGAGCAGGTTGCCGATCACCTGCAGCAGGCGCTGGCGGTCGGCCATCACGGGAAGCAGTTCCCCGGTCATGTCGATGCTGATCACGTTTCTCCGTCCACCGCTCATGAAGCTAGCCCTGGCCTGGTCCAGAAGGCTCTCCAGTTCGACCGGTTCCCGCTGGATGGACAAACTGCCGGTAGCGATCTTGCTCACGTCCAGCAGGTTGCTGATCAGATCCCGCATGTGGTCGGCCTGCTCGTCCACGATCCTGAAGAACTGGAGTGTCTCGGCTGGATCGAGCGCCGAGGAGGATCCCAGCACTGTCGCCGCCGAGCCTTTGATGGTGGTGAGCGGGGTCCTCAGTTCGTGGCTGACGATACCCAGGAATTCAGCCCGTAGTCTCTGCAGTTCCTCCACGGGTGTCATGTCCTGCATGGTCACCACCACCGACACCACCTCTCCCTGCTCTGAGCGGATGGGTGTGGCGTTCACCAGGGTTGTGACCTTCCGTCCATCGGGAACCTCGATCACGATCTCCTCGGCCCGTACAATCTCGCCGCTTGCCAGCACCTGCGCCACGGGCATCTCCTGAAGGGGCCATTCCCGACCATCAGCCCGGTGGATGTTCACCACCTCCATGAGATGATCCACAGAGCCCTCCTGCATCCTCAGATCTCCCACGATCCTTCGGGCTTCCTGATTCCTGGAGACAACCTGCCCCGTCCTGGCGTCCAAGACCACGACGCCTATCGGCGACGTGTTGACCAAGGCTTCCAGGTCGGCTCTTGCTCTCTGTTCTTCCAGGTGTCGGTGGGCGTTGGAGATAACCAGGGCCGCCTGCGCTGCGAACATCATCAGGACCTCTTCGTCCTCCCCGGTGAACTCTTCGCCTCGTTCCCGGTTGGCCAGGAAGATATGGCCGACATGTTCTCCCCGATGTCTGATCGGCGCGGCCAGGAAGGAACCCCCTTCCACCGGGAGACGCATTTCTTCCAAACCCAGCGATCGGAAATACTCCTCCAGATCCGGTACCCGCACCAGGCTCTGGATCTCTGCCACGTAGTCAATGAATCTTTGCCCGTTCGGCACATCCCACAGACGTCGGCTCTCGTCGAGGGACATTCCCGAGCTCAGGAAGGTCTTGACGTCGCCGGTGTCATCCAGAAGAGTGAGGACTCCATGCCGCGCATCGGTAAGAGTCCGGGCGCTATCCAAGACCCCCTGCAGGACCGTATCGAGGTCGAGGCTCTCGTTGATGTGGAGGCAGGCGGCGCTCAGCCTGGACAAACGCTCCCTCAAAGCGGTTACCTCTTGGAGAAGCTCGGCATCGTTCATTGTGACAACACTTTAGACAAGAGATCTGCTGTGGACCGATAAATCTAGGGAACCGGGCCCAATGCTCGGGCCGGTCTGCTGGGCGCCCGGGATGGGCTGGTGGCAGCCTCGGTTTCCCGGGCATGCCTTCCCCTATCTCATGCCAACGGGGTGTCGGCCCATTCGGTAAAACCCTGAATTCTCTTCTCGAATTTGATGGTCGGTTGCCCGTATCACTCCTGGGGTGGCATCAAGGTGTCAGCGATTAGGGCCTCCACTACGGCCTTGATGGCCTCGTCATCGGTTGCTCCGCTGGCCAGCGCCTGGTTGTACACGGCCAACTGGCGATCGGCGGATGTGCCCCGGCGGCAGATCGTCCGGATGTGCTCTATCTCCTCGGTGCACCCCAAGGCTTCGGCGTCAGGCTGTACCAAAGCGATGATCTCCTCGACAAGATCGGGGAACGGTACCAACGCGCCCCTGCTGAAGTCGATCATCTCGCCGTGGATGCCGTAGCGTTGGGCGCGCCAGAGGTTCTCCGCCACCAGAAAGTTGGCGTAAGCCCGCCACCGCAGGTTGTCCATCCTGTATCTCCACAGCATTCTTAGGAGGCACACGTATAGAGCGGCGATGGCTATCGTGTCCTCCATCTTGGTGGGCAGGTCGGTGACTCTCATCTCCAGCGTGGGGTAGCGTTCCGAGGGTCGGATGTGCCACCAGATCTTGGTGGAATCTTCTATGACTCCCGCTTTCACCAGTACATGGACGTGCCTCTCGAACTCAGCCCATGAGTCGAACTTCTCGGGTAAACCGGTCCTGGGTACGGAACTGAACACCGAGATGCGATAACTCTTGAGACCGGTGTCTGTTCCCTCCCAGAAGGGTGAGGAAGTGGAGAGGGCCAGCAGGTGGGGCAGGAAATAGGTAACCTGACCCATGAGGTCGATTCGCAACTCGGGGTCTTCGATTCCCACGTGCACGTGCATTCCCGAGATGATCATGCGGCGTGTGACCGCCTGGAGGTCTTGAGTGAGGGCCTGATAGCGTTCTCCCTCGGTGATCTGTTGTCTCTGCCACCGTGCGATGGGATGGGTGGAGGCGGCTATAGGGGCCAGTCCGTACTCCTCGGCCGCCTCGCTAACCGCGAGGCGCAGCAGGCCGACGTCGGCGCGAAGCTGTTTGACGTCCTCACAGATCCCCGTGCCGATCTCTATCTGTGAGTCGAAGAGTTCGTGGCTTACCTGCCCGTACCGGAGTTCTGTGACCCTGTCCATGAGCCCGGGGGGCTGGGTGGAGATGAGCTCTCCCGTCTTACGCTCCACCAGGAGGTATTCCT
Organism: bacterium; assembly: GCA_028819835.1. The sequence continues at coordinate 6,898 of JAPPKR010000114.1, forward strand.
CCTCGATTCCCATTGTCCAAGCTGGTTCGTTCACAGGTCGCATTTCCTCCGGTGTGGTTCCTTAAACGGTAATCGGCCGGTTCGAATTTCCAGCTTTACCCCCTATCGACCATTGCCACCCGCGCCCCCACATCACGCAAAGCGGCCGCCCACCCGCCCCGGTGCGCGGCGCCCGGTTGGCCGGCTCGACCACCCGTTGCCATCCGCCTCATAGGCGCCGATGGTCGTCCGTCACCTTCATGGCTCAATTGAGAATGTCAGGAAAACGGCATGAGGGATCGGTGCCGGGAGTGGGATTCGAACCCACACGGAGTTGCCCCCAATGGATTTTGAGTCCACCGCGTCTGCCAGATTTCGCCATCCCGGCCAGGCGAACCCGATTGTAGAGGGGAGCGGGGGCAAAGTCTTCCGATATCCTCCACCACCATGGGTAGGCGCCGTCTCTCCAAGCAGGTCTTCGCGGTCAACGACCGGTTGAAGCACCTCGAACAGGAAGAGGCGAGGGTGTCGGCGGAATTGGATTACCACCGCCACCTGGCCGATGACGCGGTGCGGGACGCGGCGGTGATCGGTTCCTCGATGCACCAGGACGAGGCGGAGCGGGCCATGGCCGACGTCGAGCGGTTCGAGAGGGCCCTGGACGAGATCGATCACCGCAGGGCCGTGCTCCTGCACAAGCGGGATCGTCTTCTGGATCGGATGGGTTCCTTCGAGGACCACTTCTGATGTCGACCCTGGCGTTGATCGACGGACACTCGATCGCCTACCGGGCTTTCTACGCCCTCCCCAAAGATCTGGCCACTTCCTCCGGCCAGGTCACCAATGCGGTGTTCGGATTCACCCGCATGCTCATCCGGCTCTTGACCGATGAGAATCCCGAGGCGTTGGCGGTGGTGTGGGACGTGTCCCGCCAGACTTTTCGGACAGAACTGTATCCCGAATACAAAGCCCAGCGGTCCCGCACTCCCGACCTGCTTGCTCCACAGTTCTCCCTCTTGCAGGACTTCCTCGAGGCCTTGGAAGTGC
>JAPPKR010000231.1 GCA_028819835.1 bacterium
TGGGAACGGGTCGGCCGTTCACAAACTCCAGGGTTCCCTCTACCGGGCGTATGCCATGCTGTTGGTCCAGGCCCTTCACGAAGTCCTCCACCAAGGCCTGGTTGATGGTGGCCATGGGAACCAGGACAAGGGGGATGGGGTCGTCCCAGGGACTCCTGAGCCACCGTCTCCACCTGTTGACGAAGCTCCCCTCCCTTTCGTTTCGCATCGCTCGGTCCACCAGTTCCCCGACGTTCAGGCGATATCCGAATTCGGAGGCCGTCACGGCGGACGGTTCGCCGTTGACGACGATCTCGATCACCGCTTCCCCCTGCTGTGACTCCATCTCAGACAGAACGGCTTCGGCCTCGCTTCTCTCGAGGCCAGCGAGGCTCACTCCCGAGACTGTCACGGATCCGAGAACCACTCCCTGGTGGGATCGGCTCCACACCGCATAGCTGCCCAAACCGGCCATGATCAGGGCGGTTGTGCCGATCAGGGCGATCAGCAGCAGCCGGGATGTGCGGGACATGACGAGGGGAAGGAGGAGAAGATGACTCGGTAAAGTGTAGAGAAGGAGGAGAGACTATCTGGACCTCCTAAAGCCGCCCCCGACCAGAACAGGACTGCCGGATCATGGAAGCAATCACCGAATGGGTGTTCATTGAAGAAACGATCGGCACGCTGGTTACTGCCGGGGGCCTGTGGATCGGTTACCTAGCCATTAGAAGGGCCGGAGAACGGGTTGTCGCGGAGATGGCCGAACGCGGCGAGGAGCACGGCGCCAGGGCTGCGAGTCTATGGTCGCTGGTGCGGAGGATTGTGATGATCGCCCTGGTCATCACCGCGGGACTGATGATCATCTCGGTGTGGGGGTTGCCGTTGGCGCCATTCCTGGGGGTTGCCTCCGCCGCCGGCGTGGCGATCGGCTTGGGAGCGCGGGGCCTGGTGCAGAACGTCATTTCGGGGTTCTTCATCCTGCTCGAGGACCAGTACCGCATCGGCGACAGGATCAAGAGCGGGGCTGCTACCGGTGAGGTGATCGACATCCGTCCCCGGGTGACAATCCTCCGTGACGACGAAGGGGTGATCTACTACGTGCCCAACGGAGCGCTGGGCGGGTCGGTCTCCATGGTGTTCCCCCCCGAGTCCCCGTCCGAGGACGCCACCTCGTAACCGGCCCCGGGGTTTATGCCCCTCAGCACCCAGAGGGCCGTCAGGCCGATGAGCATCAGGGAGAACATCGCGGCATGGCGGCTCATGCCCAGGACGTCCACGATGAAGCCCCAGAGCAACGGGCCCAGGACCGCGGCGAAACGGCCCACCGTGGCGTACAGGCCGTAGAACTCGCCAACCCGCTCGGGTGGAGAGAGACCGGTCATCACCACCCGGTCGGTGGCCCAGAGTCCCCCCAGCGAGAGGCCGCCTGAGAGCCCGGCCACCCAGATCAACCAGGCGGCGCCCGACAGCGCCGCGGTCACTCCCAGGGCAATGGTGACCACCCAGAGTCCCAGGATCAATCGCAGACCGCGCCCCGGTCCCAAGCGCTCGGCCAGCCAGCCGCCCAGGAACCCCCCGCCCATGGAGGCGGCTATGGCGGCGCCCAGGAGAACCGTCACCTGTGAGGTGGTCAGTCCCACTTCCTCGGTGGCGTATATGGCCAGGAAGCCTCCGATGAGGGTGTTGACGGTGTCGGTGTAGCAGAACCTGCCCACCAGGAACCTGGTCAGGTTGGGATACTGGCGGGTGGCTTGCCACGATCTGAACAGGTCGCTCATGATTCTCCGCAGAGGCGGGGGATCGCCCTGGACCGGAGGCCGGGGTGCGGGCTGGATCAGGAAGAAGGCGGGTAGCGAGAACACCGCGAAGCCAACCGCCAGAGAGCGGAACACCGCCGGGTAGCCTCCTCCCACCCCCAGGACCAGGGTCCCGATACCCAGTCCGATGAAAGACCCCAGATACCCGAGCGCCACGCCCATCCCGGAGACCCGACTGCGGGTTTCGGGGGTGCTGACGTCCAACAGCAGGGAGTCGTAGACCGCGGAGCCGACATGGAACCCGATCAGCGACACCCCGAAGATGAACATGGTCAGGAGGACCGGGCCCACCGCCAGCAGCGCGCTTCCGCAGACGGCCATCCCGGTGGTGATTGCCAGTGCGCCGATCCTGTTCCCCCGGTAGTCGGTCCGGGTTCCCACCCAGGGCGCCAGGAACGCCACCACCAGGCCGGCGCCGCCGGTCGCCACCGACAGCGCCGAGTCCGGCAGGTCGTTCTCCACGATCCATTGGGGAAGGTAGAGCCCGATCACCCCGAGGGCGAAGATGGTGTTGGCCAGGTCGTATCCGACCCACGCCCAAACCGACGAGCGGGAGGGTTGCCAGCCGGACGAAAGCGTGTCCCGGTTCACTGCTCGGCTGCCAACCGGCGTGTCAGAGGCTGATTGCCACCGAGATCAACTCTTCATGCCCCAACCGGCCGGCGGTGGCGGCCAGGGCCACGTGGGACTCGTCCAGCGGGAACTGATGGCTGACCAGGGTGTCGAGGCGGGGGTCTGTCTCCAATTGCTGGACTCCCCATTCGAACCCCTTCCGGGACGGCCCCAGCACCCCGACCACCTTCAACTGCTTGGTGACGATCACGTCGGAATAGAGCGAGGAGATGGGACGCCCGCCCTTGGTCGAGGCGAGTATCACCTGTCCTCCAGCACGCACTATCTCCAGAGCCACGTATATGGCCTCCGGATCGTTGGAGGTTACGTCCACCACCAGGTCCGGGCGCTGTCCGAGGCTGTTTCCCACCGCCATCGCCAGGTCCTCGGCGCTTGCGTTGACGGTCAGGTCCGCACCCAGAATGCGCGCCATCTCCAGTCGGTCGGAGTCCACGTCCAGTCCGCTGATCCCCACCCATCCGGCGCCGGCGCTCTTGGCGGCAAGCAGACAGGCAAGCCCACGGGGCCCCGGTCCCAGGATGAGCACGTTCTCTCCCGGCCTGAGACGGGGTACTTCAACCGCCCAGGTCCAGCCGTCAGCCAGGGAATGGGCGATGGTGGCTGTCACTGCCGGGATGTCATCGCTGATGTGGTGGAGCCGGGCATTGGGATCGAGATAGAGAGTCTCGGCCATCCCTCCCCACAGTCCCGGGTGTTCGGTGGAGGGGAGCAACCCGTAGGTGTTGACCGGATAGCGGCGGGAGCAGAAGGACAGGCCGGCCAGGCAGGATGAGCAACTCCGGCATCGAATGACCGGCTCCACCAGCACCCGGGAGCCGATCGGATAGGGCAGGTCCCCGTTGATGCTGTCGGCAATCCTCCCGACGACCTGTCTCCCCAGGATGAGCGGGTAGGTCAGTCTCGATATCTCTCCCGCCCAGGCCTGGGCGTCGATTCCCGAGAGGGTGGTGGCTTCCACCGCCAGCCATCCGCCCTCCCGGACGGGGCGCCGGTTGAGGGTGGTGGCGCGCAGGGTGTGGGGCTCAACCAGTATCTGCGCCTTGACGCTGATTCCGCTCATCGCCGCCTCTCTGCTATCCGTCAGAGCGTACATATCCGAACAGGGTCCGCCGAAATCCCCCGCCTTAGAGGAAGGAGCGGAGGAGTCACCACAGCAGGCCGATTCGCCGCAGTGTGCAACTCCCTGGTTGTGTCTCCGTCTCCGGTCGGTCCTGCGCCGGCGGACTACCCCAGGAAATCGGTGAGGCGCCGGGCTCCGCGGGCCAGGTCGTGGTCGGAGAGGGCATAGGAGAAACGAACGAATCCGGGGGCGCCGAACGCCTCCCCGGGCACTATCGCCACCTTGATCTCCTCCAGAATGGCTGTGGCCAAATCGATGGTGTTGCTCACCGTGCGGCCGCCGAGGCTCCGGCCCAAGAGCCCCGAGCAGTTGGGAAAGGCGTAGAAGGCGCCTTGAGGAATGATGCAGTCCATTCCGGAGATGCTCGACAGGGCCTCGTAGAGGGCGCGCCGCCGCCGGTCGAAGGCCTCTCTGAATTGAGTCACCGACTCCTGCGGCCCGGTGAGGGCGGCCAATGCGGCATGCTGGGCGATGTTGCACACGTTGGAGGTGGAGTGGGACTGGAAGCCGCTGGCGGCCTTGATCACGTCCGGTGGTCCGACCATCCACCCCACCCGCCAGCCAGGCATGGCGTAGGCTTTGGCCACTCCGTTGACGATCACCCACCGGTCCTCCATGGAGGCCGCGATGGAGGAGAACTCCGCCCCGTCATAGACGAAGTGCTCATAGATTTCGTCGGCTATCACCCAGATTCCCCGCTCCGACGCCCACGCAGCCAACTCCCTCACCATCTCGGGACTGTAAACGGCGCCGGTCGGGTTGGAGGGTGAGACAAATATGAGGGCTTTGGTGCGCTCGGTGACCACCCGGTCCAACTGGTCTATGGTGACCTGAAACCCGGTGGTCTGGTCAGCGAGAACCGGTACGCCGACTCCCCCTGCCAACTGGATGGTCCAGGGATAGGAGACCCAGTAGGGGGCGGGGACGATCACCTCGTCTCCGGGGTCCAGCAGGGTGGCGCAGGCGGCGAACACGGCATGCTTTCCTCCGTTGGTCACCAGGACCTGCGACGGGGAGACATCCACTCCCGAATTGGCGTTGGTGGCGTCCGCCACCGCTTCTCGCAGGTCCGCCAGACCGGGAGTGGCGGTGTAGCGATGGTTCCTGACGTCGCCGCAGGCCTTGGCGGCGGCGGCCACGATGTGGTCGGGGGTGGGGAAGTCGGGCTCCCCCGGCCCGAAGCTGATGACGTCGTGCCCCGCCTCTCTCATCTGTTGGGCCTTGGCGGAGACCGCCATGGTTGCCGAAGGGGCGATGCTTCCGATCCGGTTTGAGATGCGATTCATAGGTGCAGAGGTTAATAGGTCGCGCGCCGGGCGGCGACATGGGTCATGTCGCACAGCCGTCGGCCGGTCGGCCCCGGCGAGCCTGGCTGGCGGCCGACCAACGTCAAGCGTCCGGTCATCGGTCCTTCGCCGGTCGTCTCCTGCGACGTCGGAGGAGTGCGAGGGCCTCCCAGACCAGGATGGCGGCGACCGCCACCGCGGCCATCAGGAGGATCATCGGGTAGGACCCGCTCCACCATAGGAAGTTGACTCTCACGGAGTGGGAGTTCTGGAGGACGAACCAGACCAGAAGGAGGGCTAGGGCTCCCCCTCCGGCCACCTTCCAGGGGAAGGACGACTTCTCCGCACCCGGTCCCGATGGCGGTTTATCCGGTGTCGAAGGGCCGCTCTTGCTGTGATCCCGGTCGGAATTCTTCATATCCAACCCGGATTGTACAAAACCCCTCGTCCCGCCGGGGCCAACAGGCGGGCCGGCTGACCCGGGGCCGGGGGTCTGCTCATCCTGAGCGCATAAGATTGTTTTACGCCCTCTTTATCAGGCATGCGGTACAAGGGGTAAGCGAGGCAAGCCAAAGGAGAGTCATGAAAGAGCCATCCGATCAGGGTATGGAGGAAACGCCGTCCGCAGATGAGAGCCCGGACGTCGATACACCCTTGGCGAAGAAGCGAGTCCGCGGGGCATTCAGCTTCCTGCGCGTTCCGTCCTTCTGGGGAGGGCTGGTGGTTGGATTGGTGGCGCTTGGCGTAGGAGTGGCGATCGGACTGGGGGTGGACCGCTGGATGGACGATGACCGAGGGCGCGACTCTGTTGAGCGTGGGGAATTCGCGGTCCACTCCTTCCGCATGGACCCCTCCGGCGAGTGGGACAAGGAGGGTCGGCAGTGGCCTGGGGGAAAGCGGTTCTGGTTCCGCTTTCCCGCCGGGAAGCAGGGGGATTGGATGGAAGGCTGGGAGGGCAAGAAGCCGGGTGGGAACAAGGAATTCGAAAGGGACGGCTTCCCATGGAAGGACGGCCCGCGTGAGGGAGGTTCCTATCTCTCCGATGAGGAACTGGCGTTGTTGGAGCGGTTCATCGACGTGATCGAGGAGGTGGTGGATGAGGTGGGCGACTATCTCGACAGAGGTGGCTTCGATCCTCCCGGGAACCGGCAGTTCGGGCCTGCCTGGTTCTTCGAAGACGGCTTCTGGAAGGGTTTCGAGGGGAGGCTGTTCGGCGATGAGTACCGGAGGGGCGATAAGGAGTCCAAGAGCGATCCCGAAGGCTCCTGGGAAGAAGACCAGGCCCCTTGGGATGAAGGGGAGGGGCCGTTCGGGGACTTCGGGTTCCCATTCGGCGAGTTCCTTCCCGGGTTCGCGTTCCTGGAAGACTGCGAACTGGACTCTCTGGAGCTTCCCGGCATCTTTGAGGAACTTCCCGACAATGAGGACGGTCTCGAGGGCGACGAAAGCATGGATGACTTCTTCGAGCAGATCGAAGAGTTGTTCCGAGAGGCTTGCGAACAGCCTTCGGACGGCTGATGTTCCTGTTGGGGGATCAGGCCACATCATGCGGCCCGATCCCCTGGGTGGGGTGAGGCCAAGAGCCGCAACCTGATTGCTTCCGGGAAAACCTCACTCCGCACTGCCCGTTCGGATCGGATTGGCTAGGGTATAGGCAAACGGATTTGTCTCAGCAAGGAGGAAACCTTGACACCCAAACGATCTGATTACGGAGTCACCCGTCGCCAGTTCCTGGGAGGAACCTCGGCACTCATGGCCTTTGCGGCAATGGGCGGACTATCCAGCCTCCTGGCGGCCTGCGGCGGAGGGGATCCCACCGATGAAGGAGCGGAGCCGGGTGATGACTTCACCGGCGAGTTGGGGGTGCTGATAGGGACCCACATGGACCCGATCAAGCAACTGCTGGAGCAGCACCAGGCCAACGTGGGATTCGCTCCCAACGTCGAAGAGGTCACCAGCCCCGACCTGCGCACCAAGCTGACCACTTCCTTCCTGGCCCAGAGTTCGCCTTGGGACGCGGTGTTCGTCACCGCCACGTTGGGTGCCGAACTTCAGCAAGGGGAGTGGCTCACCAACGCCGGTCCCTTCATGGACGAGCGGGTGAGGAGCGAACCGGACCTGCTGACCCGCGGCATGGGCGCCGTGGAGTTCGGCGGGGAGACCTGGGCCGTGCCGTGGACCATGGGCAGCCAGTTGTTGCACTGGAACAAGAAGCTCATGACGGACGCAGGGCTCGATCCCGACGCTCCGCTCGACTGGCATTCCACTCCCAACTCCTATGACACGTTCGTCGAGTACGCCATAGCGATGACCGGGGAGCGGGACGGTGTCCAGTACTACGGACTCACCGACGCCTGGGCCGACCAGCACGTTCTGTTCACCTGGGGCGGCATGCTCCACATGCACGGCGGGACTTTCCTCGACGAGGAACAGCAACCGGCCTTCAACAGCGAAGCGGGGGTGGAAGCCCTACAGAAGCTGCATGACCTGCTTCATGTTCACAAGTGCATCGATCCCGCCGTCAGCACCTACACGTGGGTGTTCGACGCCACGCCCGGCTTCTTCGACGGCACGCGGGGCATGTTCATCTCCTGGCCGTTCGTGGCAGGAGTGGCGGCCATTCCCGACGCCGCGCCCGGGATCGCCGGCCACAGCGCTTTCGCTCCCAACCCGGCGGTGGTCACCAGCGGTTCGGTGGACGGATCGGAGTTCTTCGGAGTCCCGGTCTATGCCGAGAACAAGGACGAGGCCTGGCGCCTGCTGGACCTGATCTCTTCCCGCGAGGGCCAGAGAGTGGTGGCGATGGGCGGATGGGGTTCCATCTACAGCGGGGTTCTCAACGAGCCCGACATCGTGGAAGCCTTCCCCTTCTATCCGGCGCTGGCGAAGGCCTACGAGTATCCCGTGGAAGGCGGATGGTCCGAGGACCGTCCCCGCTGGACGCAGTTCCTCTCCGACGAGATCCACGAGGTGCTGGCGCAACGCAAGTCGCCTAAGCAGGCACTGGATGATGCCGCGGCGGCCACGGTGGAAGCCCGAAGGCAGGACGAAGCGTAAAACCGCGCCCGACTCCATGACCCCTC
>JAPPKR010000044.1 GCA_028819835.1 bacterium
GCTCCTCGGTTATCCGTCCGGCCTGGTTGACCCGATAGACGCGCTCTCCAGGCGTGCCCTGTAGCCACTGGTCGTAGAACCCCTCCACTCCCAGCTTGCCTATACGAATGTTCGGATCGAGATGAGGTCGCTGCTGGAGGTCATCGGCGGAAGGGAACCCCAGGTGCCCTATCACATGGGACAGGGAACCCCCGGCCAGATAGATCCTCTCCGGAAAGTTCTCGATCACCACCCCCGGAAAGGAGCGAAGTTGCTCTTCCAACTGGTAGGCGGTCGTCGTGTCAACCACCGCCAGGGGAAACCGCTGGTTGACGCCCGCATCGTCGTACAGCGCCTCTATCCAGTCGGCGGGGACCTCCAGCCGGGCGGACAGTCGGGCGATGGCTTCGTCCTTTTGGGAGGATTGAAGAAGCTTACGATCCATGACCACCATGGGAACCACGCGGCTGGTAACCAGCAACTGTCCGTTCCGGTCCCGGATGTCGCCGCGGGGCGCCGGCGTGACAACCGATACCAGCCCTTCGTTGTACACGATCTCGGCCGCAGCCACGCCTTCGGCGACCTGCATGAACCACAGCCGGATGCCCAAGAACCCGAAGAGCAGGGCGAAGATCGCCGCCACCAATACGATCCGCTGTGATCCCTTCATTTAAGGGAAGGGACCCAAAGTCGATTCGAGAGGGGGAAAAGCACCACGGCCAGTACGAAATTGAGGACCGGAATCAGCGCCATTCTCCGCAAGCCCTCCCAGATGGCCAGGGACCACTCCCCGAAGGCAATGCTTATCACCGTGTGAACCGCGATGCCGGCCAGGGTCAACAGCAGAATTCGCAGGGCATTCACGAGGACTCCCCGGCCTCCCTGTTCACGTGTGAGGGTTGCCCCCCAGGCAACCAGGGTCATGGCGAAGGCCAGCAGCCCTATCACGGAGGTGCCGGAGACGTCCAGGAGCAAGCCGCTCAAGAAGCCCAGCACAATGACCCCGTTGTCCCGAAGGCGGAATGCGGCATACGCCACCACTATGGGCACCAAATCAGGAGAGACTCCCCCGATCTGGAGCCTCCCCACCACCGAAGTTTGCAATACCACCACCCCCACCACCCCTGCCAGCCATGCAAGACCCCGCCCCCACCGGACGGATCTTTGAAAAGGCAGGAACGACACCCCTCGGGGAAGGGACCTGGCGACGCTGCGGGCCGAGTCCCTCCTGGAGCGGTAGCGGCGAAGACGAATCCGGCTACTCATTGGGCCCCGGTGGCCAGGACACCACCAATACCGCCCTCGCTCTTTGAGGATCGGAGAAAGGCTTCACCGCGCCGCGCAACACCGATCCCACCACTCGGGCTTCTCCCACCAGCGAACCGACCCGCAAACCAGGAGGAAAACTCACTGACAGCTGGGATGTGACCACATCCTCGCCCTCGGCAACTATCGGTGGGCTGTCGAAGATCTCCAGGCTGAGCAACTCCGATCCAACCTGCGGCCGCAGGACTCCCACGCTACCCGCCACCAGCACCGTCAGGCCCTCCACGTCAGCCGAAAGGGGTATCACGGTGGCGAAGTCCTCGGTCGAAGCGCCGACTCTCCCCAAAAGGTAGCCGTTCTCATCGAGAACCGGGTTCCCCGCCACCACTCCCTCCTCTAGCCCCTTGTCAATTCTCAGATGGAACTCGAAGCCCACCTGCCGTCCCACCACGTTCGCCAGAGTCCTCGTCTGTTCCACATCGGGGAGGTCCAGGTCCACCAACCGCTCCAAAGAGTCCAGCCGGGCAAGTTGGTCCTCGACCGCCGCCATCTCCGCCTGGGTCTCGGCCAACTGTGACCGCAGCGCAGCGTTCTCCGAGCGCAGAGAGGCAATGCCTGCCAACCCCTCTACGGTTGCCACCAGCGGGTCGAAGACCTCCACCGCCAGTCTCTGCAGAGGCACCAGCCAGCTTCCCAGACCCACTCTCACCACCCCCCAACTGTCAGCCCTCACCTCCAGAGTGGCCAGCAACAAAGAGACCACCAGCAATAGGGAAAGCGCCAGGGTCCGTCCTCTGGACCTGAACTCATACACGGCTATTCCGTCGTTTTAGGTCAAACGCTGGACGTGATAGAAAGCACGTTTCTGAACGATTGCCTTTCCTCCAGACACTTGCCGGCGCCCAGGACCACGGAGAGCAGGGGGTTGGCGGACACCCTCACCTTGATTTTGATCTCCTTCTCCAACAACTCCTTCAACCCGGCCAGCAGAGCGCCTCCCCCGGTCACCAGGATCCCCTGGCCAATGATGTCGGAAGCAATGTCAGGATTGACGACGGTGAGGGTCTTCTTCACAGCGTCCACAATTTCGTCCACCGGCTGTTTGATGGCCTCCCGGATCTCGGAGGTGGAGACGACCACCTTGTCGGGCTGGCCGGTGTGGACGTTGTGTCCCTGGATCTCGGCCATCCGGTTCTCCCGGGGCCAGGCCGAACCGATCGCGATCTTGAGGTCCTCGGCGGTACGAGTCCCGATCCGAAGCCCCTTCTCGTACTGGATCCACTCGATAATCGATTGGTCCATTGCGTATCCGGCTGTGCGGATGCTCCGGCCCGCGACCACACCTCCCAGGGACAAAACCCCTATCTCGGTGGTTCCTCCCCCTATGTCCACAACCATCGAGCCCTTGGCCTCGGAGACCGGCAGGTCCTCTCCTATCGCGGCGGCCATGCTTTCCTCGATGACATAGGCCCGGCGCGCTCCCGCCTTGAAGGCGGCGTCCTCCGCGGCCCTGCGTTCCACCGTGCTGCTCTCCGAGGGAACGCAAATCACGATCTCAGGCCGATAGAACCACCTCGGCTGGACCTTCTTGACAAAGTAGCGGATCATCCGGGCGGTGGTATCGAAGTCCGCAATCACGCCATCCCGCAGGGGACGAATGGCCGTAATCTGTGCGGGAGTACGACCGATCATGTGCTTGGCCTCGGCGCCCACCGCCAGTAGTTCTCCCGAACGGGAGTCGATGGCGACCACCGATGGCTCGCCCAACACCACCCCTTTCCCGCGCAAATACACCAGGGTGTTGGCAGTCCCGAGGTCAATTGCCATGTCCTGGCTGCCCAAAATCATGGAGAACTTCTCATCTTCGGGTGCAACCCTAAACGGCTACTGAGGATGATAACCGAACCACAGACCTATTTCCCTTTTTGCGCTGGAGGGAGAGTCTGAGCCGTGCACCAGGTTCTGTGTGGTCTCCAATCCATAGTCCCCGCGAATGGTGCCCGGAGGCGCCGCAGCCGGGTTGGTCGGGCCTATCAGAAGCCTGGCCACCGACACCGCCGACTCCCCTTCCCACACCATCGCCACCACTGGTCCTCCGGTTATGAAGGCAATCAACTCCCCGTAGAAGGGACGCTCCCGGTGCTCGGCATAGTGATCATCGGCCAGTTCGGCGTCGACGCTTTGCATGCGGGCCTCCACCAGCCGCAAGCCCTTCGACTCGAACCGACGGATGATCTCACCCACCAAGCCGCGCTCCACCCCGTCGGGCTTGACCATTACAAATGTTCGTTCAAGTGCCATACAAAGAAGATTCTATTTGAGCCGGAGAGGGGATTCGAACCCCTGGCCTGCTCATTACGAGTGAGCTGCTCTGCCTGGCTGAGCTACTCCGGCCTACGGGCCAAGGTTAGGCGTCTCTCTTCCCCTCGTTCACAGCTGCTACAGGCCCACCAGGGTTCGGACTTCCCCCACCAGGTAGAGTGAGCCGGCCACCAGGACGCGCCCCCGGGGGCCGGCCGCCGCGCACGCCTCCCGGACCGCGTCGGCCGGGTCCTTACGCTCAATGACCTCCAGATCACAGACCTTCTCCATTCGCTGGGCAATAGCTCGCGGGGAGAGCGCTCGAGAGTAGTCGACCCGGGTGGCCACCACCCTGTCGAGATGGGGGGCCAAGTGCTGGACCATCGTTTCCAGGTCTTTGTCCTTCATCATCCCCAGGACACCCACCCACTTGCGGCCTCCGAACTCTTCGGCCAGGGACTTGGCCAGCACCGAGCATGCCTCCGGATTGTGGGCGCCGTCCAGCAGAATTGGCGTGGAGCCGACCGTGATCAGTTCCATCCGTCCGGGGACGGAGAGAGCTGCAAGCCCTGCCCTCAATCTCTCACCGTCGAGGGCTCCCTCGAGCCAGGATTCCGCGGCGGCCACCGCCGTCGCCAGGTTCCGGGTTTGATGACGGCCCCTCAGGGGGATCTCCAGGTTCTCATAAGACCCGTAGAGCCCGTCGACCGTGACCGTCCATCCGCCCTCCGGCCTGGGAGAGACCGACCTGACACCGAAGTCCTTCCCGAGCCACACCACTTCTGCGCCTGCGTTTCGCGCTCTCCGCTCCACCACCGGAGCTGCCTCCGAGGGAATGGACCCGCAGACGAGCCGAGCCCCCGGATCCACGATTCCCAGCTTCTCGGCTGCAATCTGGGGCAGGGTGTCACCCAGGTACTCGGTGTGGTCGAAGCTCAGGCCGGTAAGCACCGCAACCTCCGCCGACATCACATTGGTGGCATCCAGCCGCCCTCCCAGACCTACCTCCATCACCATGGCGTCGACCCCGGCGCGACGGAAGTGGCCAAAGGCGGCGGCGGTGGTCAACTCAAAGTATGTGAGCGGACGGCCGCCGTCGGCCACCTCCTCGGCAACCACATCGGCCACCTCGGATATGGCCTCCGCGAACTGGGCTCGGCTGAGATCGCGACCGTTCACCGCGATCCTCTCCTCCACCGCCTGCAGGTGGGGAGAGATGAAGACACCGGCGCTGTAGCCCTGGGTCAGGAGCACCCGTCCCGCCATCCTGGACGTGGAGGTCTTGCCGTTGGTCCCTGCCACGTGGATCGATCGGCAGCGGTTTTGCGGATCTCCCATCCGCGACATCACCGACCGCATCGGTTCCAGGCCGAATTTCCTGCCCAGGCCTATGCAGGAGTCGAGATAGGCGACCGCTTCGGTGTATTTCATTCGCTAAAGCGCCTCGCGTCGGGAACGAAGGGAGCTTAGCTGACTTGAAGCCTCGGCCAGTTTCTCCCTCTCCTTCTCCACCACCTCGGCCGGAGCCCGCTCGGTGAAATTCGGATTGGCCAACTTTTGAGAGGACCGGGACACCTGAGCCTCGAGCCGAGCGACGGACCGGTCGATTCGCTTGCGCTCAGCTTCGGGATCCACCAAACCCCGGAGAGGGAGGTAACCCTCCCACTGCCCGGCGGGCAAATGGATGTGACCGTCGCCCGGCGCCTCGGCGAGGTTATTGACTTCCACTCCGGCCAGTTCCTCCACCAGGGTCTCCACCCACCGGGGAGGCTGCCCGGTAACTCCCAGCGGGAAGCTCCGGCGGTGGCTCAGACCCTGGGCAGCCCGAAACTGCCGAACACCTGAGACCAGCGCCTTCAGATCCTCTATCTCGGGGGTGGGATCATAGACGGGCACCTGCGGCCAGTCTGAGCCTGCCAACAAGCCTTCCCCAACCAGGTGGGACCACAGTTCTTCAGTCAGGAAGGGAATGGCGGGATGGAATAGCTTGAGAATGTCCCTCACAACCACTCCCAGGGTCTGCCGGGTGGCGGCTGCATCCTCGGCACCGGCCAATGCCACCTTGGACATCTCCAGGTACCAGTCGAACACCTCCGCCCAGGCAAAGTTGTACAGGAGGCCGTAGGCGTCGGAAAACCGGTATTCGTCGCAGAACCGGTCGAACCGGGCGGTCATCTCCCCCAAGCCTGCCAACACCCATCTGTCCACCGGTCCGGGATGGACCGGATACCCACCCTGGGGAGGGACGCTTTCCCGCGGCAGGTGGCGGAGGGTGTAGCGGACCGCGTTCCACAGCTTGTTTCCAAATCGGCGCGCTCCTTCCACCCACTCCATGTCGAGCGGTACGTCCTGGCCCGGATTGGCTGCCTGGATGAGGGCCAACCGAAGGGGATCGGCCCCATACCGGTCGGCCACCTCCAAGGGGTCAATGGTGTTCCCCAACGACTTGGACATCTTGCGCCCGGCGCTGTCCCTCACCAACCCGTGAATCACGGTCTCCCTGAAGGGGACGTCTCCCAAGAAACGCAGGCCCATTTTCATCATGCGAGCCACCCAGAAGTAAATGATGTCGAAACCGGTGATCAACACCTGGTTCGGATAGAAGCGGGCCAGGTCCTCGGTCTCATCCGGCCAACCGAGGGTCGAGAAAGGCCACAGGGCGGAGGAGAACCAAGTGTCCAGAACATCGTCATCCTGCCGGAGTTCTCCGGCGCCACAAACCTCGCAGGCCTCAGGCGCGGAACGGGCCACCGTTATGTGGTCAGCGCCGCAATACCAAGCCGGAATCCGATGTCCCCACCAGATCTGGCGTGATATACACCAGTCACGGAGGTTCTCCATCCAGTGGAAGTAGCTCTTCTGCCAGTGGGCGGGGACGAAACGGTTCTGCCCGTCCACGACCGCTCCTATGGCCGGCCAGGCCAGTTCATCGACCCTGACGAACCACTGGGTGGAAAGAAGAGGCTCGACCACGGTGTCGCACCGGTAGCACAGGCCAACCGAGTGCCGGTAAGGATCCCGACTGATCAAACGCCCCTCGTTCTCCAGGGCCTCAATCACGGCCGCCCTCGCCTCGAAGCGGTCCATTCCCGAGAACCGCCCTCCCGCAGCGGTTATCACTCCCCTGTCATCCAACACCAGGAGTTTCTCCAGGGACTGCCGTTCGGATATCTCGAAGTCGAGAGGATCGTGGGCCGGTGTTACCTTCACCGCTCCTGTCCCGAACTCGGGGTCCACGCCCCGGTCGGCAACCACCGGGACAAGCCTGCCCGTCAAGGGAAGCCGGACGGTCTTGCCAACCACCTCCCGATAGCGGGAGTCATCAGGATGAACGGCCACACCGGTGTCTCCCAGCATGGTCTCCGCCCGAGTGGTGGCCACCGTCACGCCCCCGTCGCCGTCCGTGAAGGGATAGAAAACCTCCACCAGTTCGCCTTCGGTGTCCCGGTGCTCCACCTCTATCTCAGCCAGCGCGGTCTCACAGCGGGGACACCAGTTGATGATCCGCTCCCCCCGATAGACCAAGCCTTGTTCATAGAGACGCACGAACACTTCCACCACCGCCCGGGAGAGACCCTCGTCGAGGGTGAACCGCTCGCGGGTCCAGTCACAGGAGTTGCCCATTCTCCGGATCTGCTGGGTGATCCGCCACCCGTAGACATCCTTCCACTCCCAGACCTGGTCGACGAACGCCTCCCTGCCGAGATCAAACCGGTTGAGTCCCCTCTCCGCCAAGGACTTCTCCACCACGTTCTGGGTGGCAATGCCGGCATGATCGGATCCCGGCAACCAAAGCACCGCATACCCCTGCATCCGGCGACGGCGCGCGATGACATCATGTATGGCGTGGTTGAGAGCATGGCCCATGTGAAGAGAACCAGTGACGTTGGGAGGAGGGATCACCACGCAAAACGGTTCTCCGTCCGGTCGGTACTCAGGTCGGAATACGCCTGCCTGTTCCCATCGGGAATACCAGCGGGATTCGATCTCCGCCGGTTCGTAGACGTTCTTCATTAGGACAGTCTTGCGGATCGCAGCCGCGATTCAGGCGGTTTGCTCACGATGGCGCTTTGACCGTGCGTCCCTGAGTGAAGCTACGTTTCCTTCTTGCACCATAAGGTGGTCCACAACCACCCTCCGGATGTCGGAGCGGGTGGGAGCTTGGAACATGAGGTCGCGAAGCAGGTCTTCCATGATCGCTCGCAAACCCCGCGCGCCCGTCCCGCGGGCCAGTGCCTGATCGGCTATTTCGCTGATTGCCTGGGGGGTGAAAATCAACTCCACGTCATCGAGGTCCAACAGGTGGCGATACTGCTTGACGAGGGCGTTGCGGGGCT
>JAPPKR010000167.1 GCA_028819835.1 bacterium
CGTTCTCCACCACCATCACGTTCAGGGTGGTCGCCGAGTCGGGGAAGGCGATCCCCAGTTTCTCGTAGAAGTCGTACCAGACGTCCCTTCCCCGCGGGACTCCGGGGACGCCGTGCAGCACGATGTCGGGGTGGACCAGTTCTTCGAACAGCGCCCGCAGGTTGGTCTTGAAGACCTCCAGGTTGGCGCCGGTGACGGGAAAGTCCTTCTCTCCCTCGATTATGAAACGCTCGACGACCGCTCGGGTCTCTTCTGTTGTGGACATGGTGCTCCTTCGGAGTCGGGGTCTAGGCGAATGTGAGCAGGCGCCGGGGGTTTTCGATGAGGATCCGGTCGATCAGGGCCTGGTCGAATCCCTTGTAGCGCATCAGTTGCTGGACGGTGTCGGGAATGTGCTGCCAGCCGAACCCCCCGTAGCGCCGGTACCAGTGCTGGAGGGCCAGGTCGTGGGAGATCAGGAGTTGGTTCTCGTAACCGGCTTCGGCCAGGGTTATGAGGTAGTTGAGCCGCACCGCGTCGTTGGGGTCGTCGATCGGCCCGCGCTGGCGGTGGGAGGCCTCCCGTCCGAAGCCGTCGAGCAGGAGGGACGCTCCGGTGGCGGCCAGGTCCAGGAAGGGCTTGGGGTCGAAGGAGTGGGGAGCGGGCCGGGAGGGGAGCCGGTGCTCGACATGGGAGAAGGCGATCCGGGAGAGGTCGCCTCCCTCCTCCTCGATGATCCTGATGGCGTCCCACACCGAGTCGGGGCTGTAGCCGGGATGGATCGAGAGGCCGCACCCGGTCTCGTTCTGCGAGCGGATCGAGGCCCGCAGCGACTTCTCCTCGTTGGGGTGGAGCGGCCAGGACAACCCGACCTCTCCGATGATCCCCGCCTTGATGCCGCCCGACAACCCGTCGACGATATCGCCGGTGATCAGTTCCTGGGTGCGTCCGGCGCTCAACTCCGACATGTTGGACGGATGATGATGCTGGGAGTAGAACCCGGTGCCCATCACGATGTGCACGCCCGTCGCCCGGGCGATCTGCACCAGTCCTCGGGGGTCGCGGGCCAGGCCGCGGGGGGTCTGGTCCACCAGACACGATCCCCCGTGGCGCTTGAAGAGGTTGGCCTCGTAGATGACGTCGTCGACGTCGGTCAGCCGGTAGTTGCCGTAGAAGAACCAGTAGCGTTCGATGTCCCCCCGGGTCTCCAACGTGACGGGGTTGCCCCATTTGGCGGTGAACGAGGCGGCCACTCCCGGGCCGTTCTGTCCCGGCTCCAATCCCGCCTCGGGTTGAGCCGACGCTCTCTCCACCGACTCGGTCGAACCAAGAAGGGCCGTGGCGGAGGACGCTCCCATGGTCATGTCGATCAGCACGTGCTCGTGGGGGAGGGTGATGCCCACCTGCTCGGGCGGGACGGGTCCCAGCACTGTCTGGATGGCGCCGGAGGTAGGCATGGCCCAACATTGTAGAAAGGAGAAAAGACGATGGCGCCGACGAAGACAGGCGCCGGACCCGGTCTTGAGATGGCGGCGTCGGTTCCTTGTCTAATCCCGGCGGGCGTGGGACTTGGGAATAGCGACCGGGAACCGGTACCGGTCCGTGGGGACGTACCGGGGAGCTATTCGGGGACCAGGTCCCTGTGTTTGAGCAGCCACCCGGTGACGGTGACCGAGATGATCGCCAGTGCGGTGGCCTTGGCGACCGCGCCTCCCACGCCGACCTCCACCCGACCCAGCACCTCGGTGACGGTCTCCAGATTGTCTGGTGTCAGGGCCGCCAGGTCCGCCCACGCAGACACTACGATGCGATAGATCGACGAGGCTTGGATCCCTTCGATCACGTTGCCGAGGGTCACTTCCCAGATCAGCAGGTAGCCGAGCCCCGCCACCGCGGCACGGCCGACCACCAGGCCGAGGGGAACGAACAGAGCGGCCGACGCCACGCTCTGCACTGCAGCCGCCACGGTCGTGGAGACCCCGATCGACCAGTCCCCGGTAACGACGGCGGCCGCTGTCCAGGACGCGATCACGCCGGCCCCCAGAATCACGAAGGAGGCCAGGGCGGCGGCGGTGATGACCCCCAGAGAAATCACCCACCGGGACACCGGTTTCAAGAGCAGGAACGGAAGGGTGTGGGACTTTCGCTCTTCCCCCAGCGCGGCGGTCGACACGACCAGGGCGGCGACCGGGAACAGGATCGAAAACCCGAGGCCCACCGTTATGTCGTTGTAGAAGGTGGCCATCCACTCACCCGAGCGCCCGGGGGCCAGCACCAGGAGTATCGGAGCGATGGAGCCGGTCAGGACGAAGAGCCCGATCGACCGACGAAGGCCGAGCAGTCGGCCCGTCACCGAGCGGGTGATCAAAAAGAAAGCCTTCACCGCTGTTCCACCAGGTAACGGAACACACTTTCGAGGGAGTCGTCCTCGGCGGACACGGCCGTCACCACCGAATCGGTCTCGAGGGCGGCGACCGCGATATCATGCCCCAGGGCGCCTGCGTCGCTGGTCCTGATCTCGACCCCGGCGGGATCGACGCGCACCGACTCCACCCAGTTCCCCGCCAGGAGGCGCCGGGCCAGCCGGCGGGGCCGGTCGGTGTCGATCCGGATCAGGCGGGGAGTGTCGGACATGGCGTCGCGCAGGGCGGCCACCGATCCCGCCGCGGCCAGTCGGCCGTTGACCATGGCCACCACTCTGGTCGCCATGCGGTCCACCTCGGCCAGCACGTGGGAGGAGACGATGATGGTCCTGCCCTCCCCGCCCAGTTGCACGAAGAGGTCGATCAGGCGGGCGCGCTGGACCGGGTCGGTTCCGTTGAGGGGCTCGTCGAGTATCAGGACCTGAGGGTCATGGACCAGGGCGGCGGCCACCTTGGCCCGCTGGCGCATGCCCTTCGAGAATCCCGAGAGTGAGCGGTCGGCGTCTTCGGAGAGATGGACCGTATCAAGCGCCCGCTGAGCGGCGAGCCTCGCGTCGTCCACCTTGGAGAGCGCCGCGCTCCATTCGACGAACCGGCGGGCGCTCATGTGGTTGTAGACCGCTTCGTCCTCGGGCACGAAGCCGACGCGGCGGTAGACACCGTGATGTCTCTTCGGGTTACGGCCCAGAATGGCGGCCTTGCCCGCCGACGGCGACAGAAGACCGGCCAGCACCCTCAACAGCGTGGTCTTGCCGGCGCCGTTGGGTCCCAGCAGCCCCGTCACCCCCGGTCCGAAGGAGCAGTTGACCTCTGAGACCGCCACCTTCTGGCCGAACCACTTCGAGAGGTTGGTGGCGACCACCGTGGCGTCGGAGACGTCACGGGCGTCCATGGCGTGAGGGGCGTCGGTCACGTCAGCCTCCGGTATCGCCAGCCCACCACGAGCACGCTGACGGCGGCCATGCCGATCACCACCATCAGCGAGGCCTCGGGACCGAAGCCCGCCTGTGCGGGGATGGAGGCGGACGCCTCCATGTCGAAGATCCAGTCGCGGACGTGTCGGGGGTGCTGTTCCAGCGCCAGCAGGGAGGTCCACTTCGTGCCGGGCGCCGAACTGGCTTCCTGGAGGAGGAGCGCCACGAGGTTGAGGCCCAACAGCACAGCGACGAAACCCGCCGCGGCGTTGCCTACCCGCTTGGCGAACGAGGCGGCCAGAAAAGCCAGCGAGGCATGCATCGTGAAGTAGACGAGAGCGGCCGCGGGGACTTTCCACAGGATGTCGGTGGTCCCCCCCAGGTAGGAGAGGAAACCGGCCGGCGACAACGCGGCGAACCCCAGGTGGAGAAGGAGTTGTGGGACCAGCCAGAAGCTCAGGATGACCGCAGCGAAGGTGGCTCCCTTGGCCACCAGGTAGTCGCGCACGCTCAGAGGTCTCGAGAAGTAGACGTTCAGAACTCCCTGGGTCCGGTCGGGGACCAGCAACTGGGGGCCGGTGAAGGCGGCGAAGAGCAGGGCCACGGTCGAAATGAAGTCGAAGTATCCGGCGTACCGCGGGAACAGACCGGAGGTGTCCAGCGAGACGGGCAGGGTGGACGAGACCCACTCGATCGCCACCAGGAGCACCGCCGACCCCAGCGCCAGGGCGATGAGCGTCCACGGGAACAACTTGCGTTTTGCCTTGCGCCGCAAGCCCAGTACGCGCCGGTATCCCTCTTTGACGACCGCCGCCATGGCGCCGCGCCGCCCCGTGCGGGGTCCGTGGTAGCTGCGGTAGCCGCGGTCGAGGATGATCGCCGAGTCTTGACCGCTCGTCGGAACCTCAGCCATTCGACTCCCTGGTGGCCGCCATGAACACGTCCTCCAAGCTTCTCAGATCGGTGCCCATCGCCCGGATCGATGAGCCGGAGGCCGCCAACGCGTCGCGCACCGCGATGAACACGTCGTCGGAGGGACTCATGGCCGTCACGACCCGCCCGTCATGGGTGACTTCGACGCCCCTGGCGGTCAGGGCGGCCACCAGCGGCAGGGGATCGCCGAACACCTCCACCGAAACCGCGGCGCCGTCGTCGGGAGGATCGAGAGGCGCCGAGCGGAGCAACCGGCCGCCGTCCAGCATCACGACCCAGTCGCAGGTCTGCTCGATGTCGTCCAACAGGTGGGATGAGAAGAGAACGTTCATTCCGAACTCGCGGAAGCGATTGATCACCTCCAGCATCTGGTCGCGCCCTCCGGGGTCGAGGCCGGATGCAGGCTCGTCGAGGAGCACCAACTCGGGATCGTGCACGATGCTCTGGGCCAGTTTCACCCGTTGCTGCATGCCGGTCGAGAAGTCTCCGAGATAGCGGAATCGCTCCTCGTGCAGTCCCACCAGGAACAGGGTCTCGGAGGCGCGGCGGCGGGCCTCGGCCGGTGGGATGCCGGCCAGTTCGGCGGCGTACGCCACGAAGTCGGCGGCAGTCTGGTCGCGGGGGAGGCAACTCCCCTCCGGCATGTAGCCGATCCTGGCTCGCAGTCCGGCGGCGTCTCTGGAGACCGGTGTTCCGAACACCGCCACGTCTCCCGAGGTCGGGGCGGTCAACCCCAGCAGCAGCCTGATCAGAGTGGTCTTGCCCGCCCCGTTGGCCCCCACCAGCCCGGTTATACCGGGTGGCACGCTGAGGTTGACGCCTGCCAACGCGCGGACGTCCCCGAAGTGTTTGTGGAGGTCGCGGGTTACGATGATCGGCGAGTCGGCGGGCCGCGGACCGGTCGGTCCGTCACCCACGGGAGTAGGCGTCCCGGGGCTTCATCTGGCCAGGTGATGCGGTTCTGTCGCTCATGTACTCAAATATGGGGCGTCCGAGTCGGCCTGTCTATGGGTGATACCCCTGGTTTCTGTGGGGTATCACCCTGAATGCAGGCTCTCTGCCGTGGATTGCCCACGTGGTGCCGCCCCCGACTCGGGGCCGCCCCCACGATGCTCCCGGTCTTGACGCCAAACTGTCGCCGGTCGATGCTAGGCAAAGGTCAGCAGGCGCCGGGGGTTCTCGATGAGGATCTGGTCGATCAGGTCCTGGTCGAATCCCTTGTAGCGCATCAGTTGCTGGACGGTTTCGGGGATGTGCAGCCATCCGTGTCCGCCGTACTTGCGCTGCCAGTGTTGGAGGGCCAGGTCGCTGGAGATCAACAATTGCTCGCGGTGGCCGGCCTCGGCCACGGCCATCAGGTAGTTGAGCCGGATGGCGTCGTTGGCAAAGTCCACCGGGCCGCGCTGGCGATAGGACTGCTCCCAGCCGAAGCAGTCGATGGAGAGGTTTACGCCGGTCTTGGCCAACTCCACGAAGGGCGCGGAGTCGAAGGAGTGGGGCGCGGGGCGCGACGGGAGCCGGTGCTCGAGATGGCAGATGACTGTCCGGGAGAGGTCGCCTCCCTCCTCTTCGAGGATCCGCACGGTGTCCCAGATGGAGTCTGCGCTGAACCCGGGATGGATGGACAGGGCCGCTCCGGTCTCCTTCTGGGACCGGATCGACGCTCGGAGCACCTTCTCCTCGTTGGGGTGGAGCGGCCAGGTGAGCCCCACCTCTCCGATGATCCCCGCCTTGATGCCCCCCGCCACGCCGGTGACGATGTCTCCGGTTATCAACTCTTGAACCCTGGAGACGTCCATCTCCGACATGTTGGAGGGGTGGAACTCATAGGCGTAGAAGCCGGTCCCCATCACCACGTGCACCCCGGTGGCCCGGGAAATCTGCGCCAGCCCCCGCGGGTCGCGGGCCAGCCCCCGGGGGGTCTGGTCAACCAGGCATGTCCCTCCGTGCCGTTTGAAGAGGTTGGCCTCGTAGATGACGTCGTCGATGTCGGTGATCCGGTAGTCCCCGTAATAGAACCAGTGACGGGCGATGTCGCCGCGGTTCTCCAGGGTGATCGGCTGTCCCCACTTGGCGGTCCAGGTCGCCGCCACCCCCGGGCCGTCCTGTCCCTTCTCCCATCCGGCCTCGGGGATCTCGGCAGCCTTCTTGGCCGACTCCCCGGAGTTCACCAGCGCGATGGCCGAGGACTGGCCCATGGTCATGTCGATCAGCACATGCTCGTGGGGGAGGGTTATGCCCAGGATGTCGGGGGAGATGGTCCCCAGGACCGTCTGGACTTTGCCTTTCTGCGTGTTCGTAGCCATGTTGAGGGGAGCGTAACAAGGAGAGGCAGGAGACCTTCCCTCCTCGTATGATGACTTCTGCGGAGTCCCGCTGGTCAGGAGACCAGGCCTGATGTCCGAGGAGGACACCGGAGCCGCCGTCGGAGTCGGAGAGGAACGCCCAGAACATGAGAGTGGAGCGAGAGATCCAGGCGGTTGACCTTCACGCCGCCGGAGAACACGCCCGGGTGATCGTGGGCGGGGTGCAGGATGTGCCGGGCGACTCGATGTTCGAGAAGATGCAGTACCTGGAACGGCACGCCGACGGCCTTCGAAAGCTCATGCTGCGGGAGCCTCGCGGCTATCCGGCCGCCAACTGCAACCTGGTCCTTCCTCCCACGGTCCCCGAGGCCGACGCCGGGTTCGTGATCATGGAACAGACCGAGTATCCGCCCATGTCGGGGCACAACACGATGTGCGTCGTCACCGCTCTCATCGAGACCGGCATGGTCGGTTCGCGGGAGCCGGTGACCCACTTGACCCTGGAGACCCCCGCCGGTCTGATCGAGGTGGAGGCCAGGGTTGAGGGAGGCAAGGTCACCTCGGTCACCCTTGAGAACGTTCCCGCCTTCCCGGTCCACCTGGGCGCCACGGTGGAGATCCCCACCCTGGGAGAGGTGGAGGTGGACGTGTCGTGGGGAGGCATGTTCTTCGCCATAGCCGACGCGCGGCGCTTCGGCGTCTCCATCCACCCCGAGAACGGCCGCGACCTGGTCCGTCTGGGCGCCATGGTCAAACAGGCCGCCCGGGAGCAGTTGGAGGCGGTCCACCCCGAGAACCCCGAGATCCGCCAGGCCAGCATCGGGATGCTCACCGAGCCTTTCGACCGGGAGAGGGGAGAGGCCAGGACCGCGGTCACCCTGGCCACCGGCGACCTCGACTGGGACCGACCGGAAACCTGGACCGGCGCCCTGGACCGCTCCCCGTGCGGCACCGGCACCTCAGCGAGGATGGCCGTCCTCCACGCTCGCGGTGAGTTGGCCATCGGCGAGGACTTCCGGCACTACGGGCCGCTGGGCACGGTGTTCACAGGACGTTTGATCAGGGAGACGACCGTGGGCGGAGTCCCAGCCGTGGTCCCCACCATCACCGGCACCGCCTGGATCACCTGCCGGGCCCAATACGTACTCGACCCAACCGATCCCTTCCCGGAGGGCTACACCATAGGCGACATCTGGGGTTGATCCCGAGGGTGGAAAGCCGGACCCGAGCCCGCTCTCGCCCAAGGCGGGCCGTCAGCATTGTGACAACCACATCAGA